>JAGVCD010000256.1 GCA_020059425.1 Chamaesiphon sp.
AGCTCTAATTTTTGGATTGTCTTGCAGTTTTAAATAATACATCAAGATAATCAGCCCGGTGAATTGTCTCAAAATAAAATCTATAGCAAAACCTTGCCTTCTATACAAAAGACAAGGTTTAACTAAAAGCAAAAATTTTATAGTTTTACTTCAATATCTACACCAGCTGGTAAATCTAGCTTCATCAAAGCATCGATCGTCTTAGAAGAAGGCTGATAAATATCAATAATCCGGCGGTGAGTTCGAGTCTCAAAATGCTCCCGAGCATCCTTATCAACGTGAGGCGATCGCAAGACGCAATAGATCCGGCGTTTAGTTGGTAAGGGAATCGGGCCAACAGCAGTAGCATCAGTACGAGCCGCAGTTTCCACAATTTTGTCGCAAGAAGTATCCAGGAGACGGCGATCGAATGCTTTCAAACGAATCCGAATTTTTTGCTGAGTAATGGTAGCCATAGTTTTTTAAATTATCAAGGTGCGGTGAAAGTGAATGTCGTTTGCGGAGAGTCTCCCAAAGAGAAACCCGCACAGAAAGAAAGATAGAGATGCGCCGGAGCAACATCTCTATCTGGATTGGACCTTAGGTCTATTTAATGATTTTGGATACTACGCCCGCACCGATGGTTCTACCACCTTCACGGATGGCGAAGCGCATCCCTTGTTCGATCGCTACTGGGTTGATTAATTCCACAGTCATTTTTACGCGATCGCCAGGCATAACCATTTCAGCAGCACTGCCATCATCAGCAGTAAAGGCTTTGATGTTGCCAGTTACGTCAGTAGTTCTTACATAGAACTGCGGACGGTAACCAGGGAAGAAAGGAGTCTTCCGACCACCTTCTTTATCAGTCAAGACATAAACTTCACCCTCAAACTCAGTATGAGGAGTGATGCTACCGGGCTTAGCAATTACCATGCCGCGCTCGATGTCATCTTTTTGGATACCACGCATGAGCACACCAGCATTGTCCCCAGCCATCCCTTCATCCAGGGACTTCTTGAACATTTCAATACCAGTAATGGTAGTGTTACGAGTGTCTCTGATACCAACGATTTCCACGTTGTCACCAACTTTGACTTTCCCACGTTCAATCCGGCCAGTAGCCACAGTACCCCGACCAGTAATCGAGAATACATCTTCCACAGCCATCAAGAAAGGCTTATCAACTTCCCTCTCAGGAGTAGGAATATAAGAGTCTACTTCAGTCATCAACTTGTGAATTTTATCTACCCACTCGTTTTCACCCAATTGGGTTTTGGGGTTGGCAGTCATCTGCTCAACTGCTCTTAAGGCAGAACCAGAAACGATGGGGATATTGTCACCATCGAAATCATAGGAAGTCAGTAGTTCACGGATTTCCATCTCAACTAGTTCTAGCAATTCAGCGTCGTCAACTTGATCTTCTTTGTTCATGAAGATTACCAGTTGAGGAACACCCACTTGCTTCGCCAGCAAAATGTGCTCACGAGTCTGAGGCATTGGGCCATCAGCAGCCGATACCACCAAGATACCGCCATCCATTTGAGCCGCACCAGTGATCATGTTCTTGACATAGTCAGCGTGACCAGGACAATCTACATGAGCATAGTGACGATCAGGAGTTTCATACTCTACGTGAGCAGTGTTGATGGTAATACCACGCGCCTTTTCTTCAGGAGCCGCGTCGATTTCATCATATTTCTGAGCTTTAGCACCACCGATCGCTGACAAACACATTGTGATTGCAGCAGTCAGCGTAGTTTTACCATGGTCAACGTGACCGATGGTACCAATGTTAACGTGCGGTTTATTCCGTTCAAATTTAGCGCGTGCCATGTAACTTTATTCCTTATTTCCTCTAATTAATTTTAGCAGGCTAGGGTTTACTGCAGATTCAGTCTAGCAGTAAACCCCTCACCCTAGCCGTTCCCTTTGCTCTTGGCGATGATCGCTTCAGCTTCATTCCGGGGAACTTCGTCGTAATGACTAAATTCCATCGAGAAGATGCCACGACCTTGCGTATTAGAGCGAATGTTGGTGGCATAACCAAACATCTTAGCCAGCGGTACCTTAGCCGTTACTTTGGCAATGCCTTGACCAGAGTCTTGACCCTCAACTTGACCCCGGCGGGAGTTCAGATCGCCGATGACGTTGCCAATATAGTCTTCGGGTACTTCGACTTCTACCTTCATGTTCGGCTCTAGCAATACAGGACTGGCTTTCAAAACAGCATCCTTAATTGCGATCGAACTGGCGATTTTAAAGGCCATTTCGTTGGAATCGACATCATGGTAAGAACCATCAACGAGTGTTACCTTCAGATCGATTACTGGGTAGCCAGCTAAAATGCCAGATTCACAGCTCTCTCTGATGCCTTGCTCGATGGGGTTAATGTATTGTTTCGGTACCGAACCACCCACAATCTTGGAAACGAATTCTAAACCGCTACCCGGATCGCTAGGCGCTACTTCGATCACAACGTGACCGTAGTTACCGTTCCCACCACTCTGTTTGATGTACTTACCTTCCATCCGGATTGGTTTACGGATAGTCTCGCGATAAGCTACCTGTGGAGCACCAATATTGGCTTCCACATTAAACTCCCGCATCATTCGATCGACCAAGATTTCCAGGTGCAACTCACCCATACCGGCAATCACTGTTTGATTGGTTTCGGGGTCAGTATGCACACGGAAGGTCGGATCTTCTTGAGAAAGAGCCACCAAAGCCTTGGAGAGCTTCTCCATATCCTGCTTGGTTTTTGGTTCCACCGCCAGCGATATCACTGGTTCGGGAATGAACAATGACTCCAAAATAATGACATTATCTTCATCACAAATAGTATCACCAGTAAAGGTGTCTTTCAGACCCAATACTGCGCCCAAGTCACCGGCTCTCAACTCATCAACTTCTGTTCTTTCATCCGCCTTGAGAATAATCAAACGAGAAATTCGTTCTTTCTTTTCTTTGCTGGAATTCAGTACATAGGTACCAGTCTTGAGTACTCCAGAGTAAACTCGGACAAAGGTCAAGCGACCGAACTTGTCAGACATGATTTTGAAAGCCAGCGCCGCCAGCGGTTCATTATCATCAGCATGACGAGTAGCTGTTTCACCATTGGGCAATAAACCCTCAATGGCTGGAGCTTCAATAGGCGATGGTAGGTAATCCAGTACACCGTCTAGCAATGCTTGTACGCCTTTGTTCTTAAAGGCCGAACCACAGAACATCGGAACAATAGTGTTGTTGATGGTGCCTTTGCGCAGCGCCAGCTTGATTTCTTCCTGAGTGATCTCTTGACCTTCCAGGTATTTTTCCATCA
>JAGVCD010000181.1 GCA_020059425.1 Chamaesiphon sp.
ATTTTAAATGTAGTCAATCTACGGAATATAGGTTCAAGTTGCTGAAGCATATAGTTAATTGCTAGTTCATCTACTAACTGGAAATCTTGCCATGAATGCCCCGCTTTTATCTATAGAAAGGTTTAGCCCAGATAATTTATCTTTTCCTGCTTATTTGGTTGCTAGTACCGCTCCAATTAATATTGAAGATCGGCAAATCAATCCGCAAAACTCTCCAATCGATCAAGTTCAGAACTTTAAGGATTTAATTAACGAAATCTCCGGTCACTTGAAAAAATATGGCAATGATGCTGAGATTTTAATTGTCATCCACGGCTATAACAACAGTGCTTTTAATGTTAGGGAATGGTTTAACAGTATTTGCGAGCATCTGACTAATCGCCACAATCGCAGTCGATCGCCAGGTTTTTTGCTGATTGGCTATCGCTGGCCTTCGGAAAAAGTCTCTCCCAAATTGTCAGAAGATATGGTGGCTAGCGGTTCTTTTCAAGAAAAGCTTAGATGGGCGAAGGAATCACTACCATTCGTTTTAGGTAGCATGTCTAAAGGCGGAAAAAATGGCTTACTTTTGGGTATTATTGGTTTAGTAGTAAGTCTGTCTTTCTGGCAGATCTTGCGTTCTATCCTGTTCCCATTCCTCTCTGTAGTTGCATTTATTATTTTTATTTCTTTGTTTGCAGTTTTGCCTATCTGGACAATTCTGGGATTAAGATTAGTGGGCTATTTTCGAGATAGTTATCGAGCTACCAATTTCGGGGTTTCAGATTTAGTTGAACTAATTCGTCAAATTGATAATGCTCTCGTCCAATCCAGACCTGGAGAAGAATTAGCCGATCAAAAATCATCCTGGCAAAACAATCGCATCAAGCTATCGTTTATTGGGCATAGTATGGGAGCATTTGTGGTTACAAATACTGTGCGCATTCTTTCCGATGTCTTTGATCATAATTCCATCGGTTCGATCGATGCCAGCACTCCAGATAAAAAACCATCAAGTGACATTGGTAATGTGTTTTCGTTGGGTCGATTAGTGCTAGTGGCTCCTGATATTCCAGCTGAAACAATTATTTCTGGTCGGGCCAACTTTTTACAATCATCTTTGCGGCGGTTTGATGAAGCATACTTATTCAGTAATGAAGGAGATATGGCTTTGCGGCTAGCTTCCACCGCCGCCAATTATTTCAGCTATCCCAGTAAAACTCAAGCTGGTGGGTATCGACTTGGTAATGTGTGCATTAGCAATTCCATGCCACCACCAGCAGAAAAACCGATCAGACCAGAAAGCTATGGTATGACAGTTCGTTGCTCTTCCAAAAAACTCTTTGATTTCCAAGATGGACAAGAAATTGTAATGTCAGGTGTTCCATTAGATTACTTATATATTCAAGCAAAAACACGTTTATCTTTTCGGCAAAAAGAGATTGCCTTGGCACCACAGCAACATCCAATTGGTGAGCGCTTTACCTTCTTTGACTGTACCGACTACATCGAACAGTATCCAGGACAGAATAAACCCACTGGTTTATTGAGTCACGCTTTGCGGAAGGCATCGCTAAATACCCAAGATTATTTTTCTCTATCGATCGATTACTTCAGAGGCAAAATTGATACCCACGGCGGATATTTTAGTGATGGCTCTTCTAGTCCGACACATCTTAAGCCAGAAGCTGCTTTCACCAAAATGGCGATCTATGGATTAGCTTCGCTAGGGTTTGAAAAGTTTTTATTGGAACTGCCATCAGAGCCGATGTTTACTGGTTATCAAGAAACTTTCGAGCAAAGACAGCAAGATTTACAATCTTCTGAACTCAGCCCCCAACAACAACAGAAAATGGCCTTGAGCCACATTCTTTCTAGTATATGTCGGGACAAAGGCATTCAAGTATTGTTAGCGGAGGATCGCTATGCCAAAGATATTATGGGAGAGATTGATCAAGAAAATCCATAGTTGTTATGTCTGATTCTGTAACTGCTGAATAGCATTTACAAATGAATCAATAGCAGCTTGTATTTCGCCAGCAATTTCAGGTTCAGCCACTATCCCAGCAGCATCCAAGTTTTTACCCAAAAGTGAAACTGTAATGGATGCTTCGGGCACAATTTTTCCGGCCATCCACCCCAATAACTAATTCCTAAAAAACAAAACCCCCAGAATCTTTCCCAGGGGCACATCTTCAATTAACTATCAGCCGTCGAAGCCGCCAACTCCGCCAACCGTTCTTGCTGATCCTGAGAAATACAACTCTGAATCACCTCCTCCAAATCACCCTGCAACACCGGATCTAAATTGAAATTCCGGCCTAAACGGTGATCAGTAGCGCGGCTATCCTTATAGTTGTAGGTACGAATCTTCTCCGATCGAGAACCCGTCCCCACCTGCGACCGGCGCATCGAAGTTACCTCATCTTGCTGCTCCCGCAACTTAATGTCATAGAGCTTCGCCCGCAAAATCTGCATGGCTCGTTCCTTGTTTTGACGCTGCGATCGCTCTTCTGTACAAAAGATCCGAATGCCCGTTGGTTTGTGAAACAAGTCCGCCGCCGTTTCTACTTTGTTCACGTTTTGACCACCAGCACCACCCGACCTAGCCGTACTCATCTCAATATCCTTAGGATCGATGTAGATTTCTACTTCATCCACTTCCGGCATGATCGCTACC
>JAGVCD010000279.1 GCA_020059425.1 Chamaesiphon sp.
CAGGTCTAATGCTAATCATACTTAAATCACTAAGGAGAACTTTAACAATTCACTGAGTTGCCCACTTATCTATCTGGCCAAACTCATACCGATGAGTCGTAGCTGGCTACGTAGACTGGAGTCGATAATTTGGGAGCCGACCTTGATAATCACACCACCGACAATGGCAGGTTCAATCTTGGACGTAATATCCACGTTGTTAGCACCAGTCATGGCCTTCACGCGGTCTTTAATGGAGCTGGTCTGATCTTCAGTTAAAGCTACAGCAGTAGTCACCTCAGCTAAAACATCGCCGCGCAGTTTCCGGAGCATCACTTGATACTGCTGGCAAACGCCAGCCAAAAAGGAGATACGACCGCGATCGACCAACACCATAATTAGATTCAGCATCATGGGGTCAACGCTTTCCCCAAAGACTTTTTGAATTACTGCTTTTTTGTCGGTAGCCTTCACAATCGGGCTATCTAAAAATTGCTGTAAATCAGCTGAATCCTTCAATACCTGCAACACCATGTTGCAATTATCATTAAATTTATCCAGTAAGTTCTGCGACTGTGCCACAGACATCATCGCTTCCGCATAAGGATTGAGGAACGTATTACTGACAACGTTATTGCCTTGCATTATTTACCCCCTACTAAACTGATACTGCGCTCAACTAATGTTGTTTGTTTGGCATCGTTCAGCATGGCTGGTAACTGGGATTCGGCTTTGGCGATCGCTAAATTCACCACCCGTTGCCGGAGCTCAGCAATGGCCTTATCTTGCTCAGAACTAGCATCTTGACTAGCAATTTGCTGAAGTGTAGCAACATCTTGCTCTGCTTTGGCCAAGATATCAGCATAGGCAACTTCTGCACCAGCAGCAGCTTCTTGCTTGATCTTCTCGGCTTGAACTTGAGCGTCGGCCAGTTGTTTTTTTGCTTCTGCCAAGGCATTCGCTGCTTGCTTCTGCTGTTTTTCAGCATCGGCAATTGCGGCTTCGATTTGTGCTCGTCGCTCGCCTAAAGCCTTGGTTAAAAACTTTCGGCCAAACACAAACACTAATGTTAGTGCAATGCCGAGATTAAGAATGTTGGTTTCAAATAAATTTAAATTTAGACCAACACCATGCGCCTCTGTGGCGAGGAATAAGCCAGTTGCCATGATATTTCTTTAATCTATTTGTGACTTAACGGCAAGCGCGAACGCTGTCCGTCATTATTTTTTAATGTGGGCAAAAGTTATTTTACTAACTCAGCTCCCAACAGTTTAGTGAGAATTTGCTGGCTCAAAGCATCAACTTCTTTTTCCAAAGAAGAAAAAGCTGTTTGCTTTTGCTGCTCAATTTCAGCAGAGGCTTTTTCTCGTTCGGCTTGCGCTTGTTGTTGAGCAACAGCAATTTTTTCACTGGCAATTTTTTGGGCATCAGCTCTAGACTGGGCAATAACTGCCTGCGCCTGTCGCCGAGTATCCGCTAAATCCGCTTCAAATTGCTTCGTCAACTTTTGAGCTTCATCCAAACGATCGTCAGCTCCCAGCGAATTACTGCGGATGTATTCATCGCGATCGTCAATCATTTTGCCTAAGGGCTTGTAGAACAAGGCATTAAGCAAAGCAGCTAAAACGATAAACTGAATAGCCATCACTGGCAGCGTCGCATTAAAATCGAACAAACCGCCCTCTTTGGCAACTGCTTCCGCAGCTAACAAAATTGTATGGGTGATCATGATCATGCTTTCCTAAAGAATAAGATTAACTACTTGGAAAAGGCAGGACTGGAGAATTTCGCAGTCCTATAACCGTTATCCAACTTCAACAAGTTAAAAACTTAAGCGAAGGGGTTAGCAAACAAGAGGATCAAGGCAACCACTAGACCATAAATAGTCAGAGATTCCATAAATGCCAAACTTAAAAGCAAAGTAGCGCGGATTTGACCTTCGGCCTCAGGCTGACGGGCAATACCTTCTACCGCTCTACTAGCAGCAGTACCTTGACCAATACCAGGACCAATCGCAGCTAGGCCGACAGCTAGAGCAGCAGCAATTACGGAAGCAGCAGCAACAGTTGGATTCATGATTGTTTTACCTTAATTTAGAAAACGGTTAATAGTTTACAGAGAAAGCGCCGAGACGCAGTGGATCTTAATGTTCTTCTTCGTGGCCGCCGTGACCTTCTAATGCCTCATGGATGTAGGCTGCTGCCAAGGTGGCAAACACCAATGCTTGAATCGCACTGGTAAATAGCCCTAGCATCATGACGGGTAAAGGAACAAACAGCGGAACCAATAGTACCAATACTGCTACTACCAATTCATCCGCCAGAATATTACCAAATAACCGGAAGCTGAGGGACAGAGGCTTGGTGAAATCCTCTAAGATATTAATGGGCAACAGATAAGGAGCGGGCTCAATATATTTAGCAAAATATCCAATGCCGCGTTTGCGAAAACCAGCATAGAAATAAGCTAAAGAAGTAAGCAGCGCCAAAGCCACGGTGGTGTTGATATCGCTGGTGGGAGCAGCCAACTCACCAGATGGTAAGTGGATAAGCTTCCAAGGCAACAGAGCACCAGACCAGTTGGATACGAAGATGAACAGAAATAAGGTGCCGATGAATGGCACCCAGGGACGGTATTCCTTTTCGCCGATTTGGTCTTTGGCAAGAGCTCGAATGTAGTCTAAGGCGTACTCCAACAGATTTTGCAAACCGCTAGGAATGCGCTGCAGATTACGAGTACCCAAAAAAGCAACACCCAAAAGAATTGCCATTACAAACCAGGATGTCAGTAATACCTGTCCGTGTACTTTCAAACCACCAATTTGCCAATACAGATGACTACCGACATCAAGTGCGGCCAAGGGCAAAAGGTTTATATTGTTTAAAAAACCTAGCATTTCCATTCAGGAGCGGTCCCCAGAGAGTGAGGGTCAAATGAGCAATAGCTCATCATTTTGAAGATGGTCGATCGGACGGTAAGCAGACGGTGCGTAAGGTGTAGATTAGTAGTACTAATTTGTAAGTCAGAAAACCCAAAAAAACCGGCAATACTTGCAACTGAGGTACTCGTATAGCCAAAATTATGACTCCTGCAAACAGACCAAGACGATTGTTATTCAATCTTCTTTTTTCGTAGCTTATCTTTTCTACTTCTCTCGCCAACATTCTGACATACACTAACCCGACAATAGCTCCCAACAAATAGTTGAGAGCAACATTTAATTCGTAAGCCAGCCAGACCGAAACAAATACTACAATACCAATAACTACGAACGTAATGTACAACTCGCGTTTGAGCTCTACATACTCTGTCATTGCGCCATCAGATGAAATTGTAGTTGCTTGCGCCGCTACAGATTTATCACCTTCAGAGCTTGCGTTGATTGCCACGCTTTCTGTTGGTTCCACAGTAGATTAAACGTTACCTTGAGCCAGACCAAGGTTGATTGTATCATTGACCGGCAACAATACTTAAAAAAAATTTGCAAAATCCTAGTGATTGTCAGCCAAATACAAAATCTTCACTACTTAAATATATTTTCTACTAACGTTTTTGCAGCACATTGGGAGCAGAGATCGCCTGATGATGCTCAATACTCATGGCTGTCGAGTAGACTCCTGCCCAAGCGGCTAATAGTCGATCGGACAACTGAATTAAAAGTTCGGTGACTGATCCATCACTAATGCACCAGCTAGGAGGTATTGAGCTCAGACCCTGAGCGGCACCAACGAACATCCCGGTCAGAGCCAAGGTAAGGGGCGGCTGCTGGGGAATATGCGCAGCGCGTTGAGTAGCAAGGCGCAGGCTAGTAGAATTACAAAGAAAACAATAGGTAGCCATGGCGATCGGCATCAAGTAGGGTTGCTTGGCCAGGGTAATTGCACCAATTAGTTGAGTGATATTAGGAGGAACCGGATTGACGATGACTTGGTCATGAATCAGCTGCATTTGTTGGTAAACCAAAGTATCTGGCGAGAAAGCCTCCGAAAGTATCTGCGGAATAAAATCGCTGGTTGGACAACGTTCGGTCAATAAATAGGCAATTCCCGTGACCAAAAATGTCATACTGGCCATGGTTTCGGCATCTAGTTTATAGAGATGGCCAATTTCTTGGACGGTGGCTTGCAAACGGGGGATATCTTCATGGAGATAGAGGGCGATCGGCAAAATTGCCACCATAATCTGGTCATCGCTAATTAGCCGATTGGTAGCCAGCTGCCAGTCAGCCAGATTGACTGTTCGACAGTGGATAATACTTTCGATACTGGCACCAGTCAGCAACACATAATTTTTAAAAGTACTTCTCAAGGCATCAGTGGCATTGGTTTGACTGAGCCGCGCTTGTTGGGCAGCCGATAAACCCACTAACGCGCCTTCAAATCTGCTCAACAAAGAATGTTGGGTATTTTTCATATTTCTGGGTGGGAAGAATCTAGCATTAAGTACACACCCCAAATGGCCATCGCTCTTAAGTAGTGACTAGCCCGAAAGGTATTGTTGGCAGTAATCGCTTCTGGAGTGCGGAACTGCAGACCATTGGTATATACCTGGTTAACCACCGTCGCAGTTAGTTTCAAGCCCTCTTCTTTCATCCCCATTTGAATCAAAAAAGCGGCGAGGCCAAAGTTAATGCCAACCCAGACTTCTAGAGGGTGAGTATCCTGCGAATTAACTGCTGAACCATCCGGTTTTACGCCATTGGCGGCTCCTAATTGGCCATCATTAAACTTTAAAAAACAAGCTTGATAGATAGTTTGGAGAGCAGTTTGGGCACAGTCGATCGGCACAATATCTGGTAATCCCAAAAGCCTGGCGTAAAACTGGCCGCAGAGTTGATCTGCCATCACCACATCGGAGCCGCTACCGGTGTCAATCCGATAGTAACTGCCGTTCCAGAGGGATTCTTGATACAAAGGCTGAGCCGCCATGAGCCAGGTTTCATAGATATTGATGATTGGGAGGGGCTGGGGATTGAGATCGGATCTGTCGATCAATACTCTACCGATCGCGATACCCGCCTCTAGAGCGGCCAGCCACAAACCACCACAATAGGCGCTAATTCCTTGTAATCGCCAATCATCAAAGGTTTGATCAGGCGCACCGCTGTTTTCCGGGATGCTGTCCCCATCCAAGTCAAATTGCTTGAGATATTCCAGGGCGGCGACGACGGCTGGCCAGCATTCCGCCAAAAATTCCACATCTTCTTTGCCCGTAAATACATAGGCTCGATAGACTTGCAACACAAAATCACTGCCCAGATCTTTCCAGAGGTTGCAATCTTGGTAGCAGGTGTAATTGGTTTTTAGCCAGGGATGTTCGTTGGGCGCACCCAAATCGTGAGGAGTGGCATTGGCCACTTTGCGCGGTGCCGACATTTCTTTGGGGTCAGTGACAGTTGGTCGATCGGCATAACCAAAAGCGGTTTGAACATAATAGCCAATCAAGCGCAATCGATCGTCACTAGTGGGAATGGCACGGGCAAAGTCTAATAAAATGGCTTTTTCCAGTTTTGGCCACAGCAACAACGGTGCAAAGCCACCATAGAGGCGCACATCCAGGCTTTCATACCAACGGTAATCTAAGCATTCTAAAATGCCAAAGTGACCGACTGGATTGTCTTCGTCCGCCGCTGTCCAGAGGGTGCCGCCATCGGTCATCAAATATAGTTCATTGAACATGGCCATTTTTAGCCAGTCCGGCAGGTCAATTCTATCTAAAATTGGCTGCTGCCACTGGACAATTTCCGCTTGCCAGCTATCGTAATGCTTCAAGGCATCCCGGACGATCGGCCAGGCATTTTTACCGTTGCGGCCAAAAAAATCGGTATAGCGCCGATAGTAGTTAATCCCTTTGGCGAATTCCGTTACCGGCAAGTCCCAAGCCAAAATAAAGGGAATTTTTTTGGTTTGTCCCGGCTTAAGGGTAAAGCGCACCGTCAAAGCAGCGGCGATTTGCTCATCCGGTGCGGCTACGGTTTCATCTGCTCGATCGATCAAAGAACCATTCGCCGCAAACATATCCCAGATATCGCTCCCATCCCCCGTCGGCTGCCAGCGGGTGTCATAAAATACTTCCAGAGCCGGATTAGACACCGTGGCAATCGCCCATTGGCCTTCCCCTTCCCGGGGTTCTTCATCATCGGAACGCTGGCTATCGAGCAGACAGCCCACCCGAAAATTATCAGCAATCCACATATTATTACTACCGATGCTGTTGCCCCAGCGCGACTGGTAATCATAAACCGGGCTACCATCATCGCGTACCCGAATCTCATCAGTAGCCACAGTATTAGTGAACCAACCAGCAATATTTTGCCAAGTCAACATAATACTCAGGGTCAGCGGCTGATCGGTGGGATTATGCGCCGTCCATTCAAAAACAGCCACCGGATAAGAACTTTCTTGATAGCTATGTGCCCACACCGGTGAGAGTTGTTCACAGGTCAACTCAGTTGCAAAAATTCCGGTATAACTGTACCAACTACGCGGATACAAAGCCTGGTAAACACCAGTAGATTCACCGTTTGCAATACTGGGGTACCATTGCCACCGACTCAGACTGCCATCAGTGGGCGGCACTGTGGACATGGCGTAGGCTAGAGATCGATCGACAGTTTGCTCAAAAACACTAAACTGACAGGCTGGTAATTGACCAAAGGTATGCTCTCCACCATCTAAGTGCCACAGATTGAATTCACCCTGATGGGATCGACCCACACAACCTGCCCCAAAGCCCCCCAGCGGCATGCCATGGAATGGTCCATCATCAATGTTACTAGCATAACGAACAGTGTAAGGATCATCCCAACCTTGGTGCAGTGGCCGACTCCAGCTCTGACAAGGAATCGCTGGACGCGGAGAGGGATTAAACATACAAAAAGGTCTAAAAATTTTGACTATCCTATTGTAGTCTGGCAGATCCCACCCGATACATCCGACTAAATTGAACAGATACAGGGATATTTTGATCGATCGACAACTCTTCCGTGTTTTTGCTGAGGCTTACGTAGTTTCTCGGATGTTGGTGAACTATTACAAATGTTAAAAATGGAGTCAAGCTAGACTGACTTTCTAAATAGAATAATTTCCAAATAGTAAACAGCAATTAACTATCTAAACAGTTGATTACAACTGCAATGGAGATCAATCCATATGAATTAATTTCCAGACTGGATTTCAGCCCAGACTTACCAGAGTTAGCATCCCAAGTTTCACATTTGCCATGACCCTTTTACAACAAATCAATTTCTGTAGCGAAAAAAGATTCACGGGTAGACTCTGTGTTACCAGTTTTGATGGTAATAATATCAATGATTTTGAAGGTAATTCTTGGAATATTCACTTTTATCGGGGCCGTTTAATTGGTGATAGTGCAGGAATTCATCCAATTCGACGCTTACGCAGACAGCTTTCCCAACAGCAAGTTGACTTGCCAGGTTCCAGCGGGGATTCTTTTTTTAGTGAGCAGGAACTACAAAAGCCTAATTATTTTGCAATCAAAAAATTAATAACAGATAATTATATCGATCGAGAGCAAGCCGAACAAATTATTGAAGGTAGCTTATCAGAAGTATTATTTGACATTTTACACATTGAAGAAAAAGCGAAAACTCAAAAAAAATCTCTGCCTGTTTATATTTTCCAGGCTAGCGAAAATGAGGATGATTTAGTTCCAGAAATATTAATTCAACCCAGAGCAATTTCTCAAAAAGTAGCATTTGAATTTCAGAATTGGTGTGAAAATAGTTTTGTTAAATATTCTCCTAACTTAACTCCCTATATTCCTAGCTATCCAAAATTACAGAAATTATTACCAGTTAAAACTTACCAGAAAGTCGCCTGTTTATTAGACAATGAACAGACCATCAGAGATATCGCCATAAAAATTGGTGAAGACCCAGAAACAATCATGAAAACAGTGATTAGATATCAGGAGTTACAGGTTGTATCTTTACAACTCATGTCTGATATTGATATCACTAAAAAGAAATTAGTGACTGCCATCACCATCAAAAAAGAATCTTCAATATTTGGAGATGTAAAATCGCTAGAAAACAATATTTTAATTGCTCATCTTAGCAACAACGAATTAGAAGTTAAAACAATTCAAACAATTGTAGAAAATGCTGGTCATGGCTATGTTAATCTTCAGGAAGCTTCTCAGGTTTTCTTGACGTTACTGAAGTATCAACCGGCACTTATTTTGGTTGATGATGCTGCCAATAATATTAATTCTTACAGTCTTTACTCTCAATTACGGCGCACTGCTAAATTCAAAGATACTCCCATAATATTCCTCACTAATGATCGAGCTAAAATAAGTTGGAGCATGGATCTAATGTCCCAACCTAATGAATATATCTCTAAACCTTTTAGCCACCAAAAAATATTCACTATTTTGGACAAATACATTAATATTGATCAGCTTGATCTGGCGAAAAATTACTAAAACATCTCACTATTTTGATTGATAGAAAATATTGACTAATCAAAAAAGCCCTGGAATTCCAGGGCTTTTTTTCGTAATATCGATTGATAATTAAAACTTAAAGCCCAGGCCAAAAGAAGTATTAATACTGGAACTACCACTGAACGGCATGGCCACTGAACCGGTTAAAAGTAGGTTTTCAAAATACATATCAATTCCGGCTTGAGCAAAGCCAGCGGCACTATTATTTATACCAGATGAAGTAGTGTAGCCGATACCAAGAAAGGGACTGAATTTTTTTTCTTCATCTCCTAAATCAAAATTGTAATTGAGTGATGTGCCATACCTAGTGCTAGCACTAGACGAGCTATTAGCAAAGCTTACAAAAGAGCGCAGCGACATGCGATCGGACAAAGATGTGCGGTTTTCGATCCCCCAAATGGTATTGCCGCTATCGAAGGTAATGGTCGGTGCAAATACTGATTGAGCCTGGGCTGGCAAATTTATACCCATAGAAATCGCTAATACTACTGCCCCAAAAATCTTTTTCATTGTTCAAGACTACGGATATATTTCCTTAGAATTCCCAGAAAATATCTAGTTCTTGACAAAGAAGACTCACGGTTGATTGTTTGGAGGCACCGGGTCATACCCGCCAGGATAGCCGGGATGACAGCGGCAGATTCTTTTGATAGCTAGCCAACTGCCCTGCGCCGGTCCAAATCGATCGAGGGCTTCGATCGCATA
>JAGVCD010000102.1 GCA_020059425.1 Chamaesiphon sp.
AAGCTCTAGGGAGGTAATTTGAGATGAATCTTCGTGATCTGCGAGTTTTGATTGTGGAGGATTCGGAAGACGATATGTTTCTGACCCTGCGCGCTTTGCGGCGCGGTGGCTACAATCCAGAATATGTGAGGGTAGATACCCCACTAGCTATGCAAACCGCCCTCGCTCAAAAAACTTGGGATGTGGTAATTGCCGACTATACTTTGCCAGCTTTTAGTGCCCCTGAAGCTCTGAAGGTTCTTCAGAGCCAACAGCAGGATCTCCCCTTTATTATTGTTTCTGGGACGATCGGCGAAGATGTCGCGGTGGCCGCGATGAAGTCAGGGGCTCATGATTATTTGATCAAAGGACATTTGGCTCGCTTGGTACCAGCGGTAGAGCGAGAATTGCGGGAAGCCGCCGAACGAAATAAACAACGCCAAACATTACAAGCTTTACGAACTTCCGAAATTGAACTACGGGAAATGAGCACCGCCCTCAGTAATGCGGTCGAGGGAATTGCCAGATTAGATGCTCAAGGGCATTATCTGACAGTCAACGAATCTTATGCCCAGACTGTTGGTTATCAAGCAGCCGAAATGATTGGTATGGCTTGGCAAGGCACTGTTCATCCAAAAGATTTAAATCGATTGACGGTGGCTTATCAACAGATGTTGAGTAATGGCCATACGGAGGTTGAAGCCCAAGGAATTCGTAAAGATGGTTCCTACTTTTATAAGCAATTAGTGATGGTGTCGGCCTACGATGAGCAGCAGCAGTTCACCGGGCACTATTGCTTCATGAAAGATATTACAGCGGCTAAACAGACCGAACAAAAAATTCGGGAACAAGCGGCTCTGATCAACATTGCTTCGGATGCGATTTTTGTGTGTGATCTGGACAACCATATTATCTTTTGGAATCATGGTGCGGAACGACTGTATGGTTGGACTGCCGCAGAAGTTTTAGGGAGAAATGCCTCCTCTTTGCTGTACCGAGAATTATTGCCCCAAGTAGCCGCCATTCCGCCAGCAATATTTGCGGTGGGGGAATGGCAAGGAGAATTGCATAAGATTAACAAAAATGACACGCGGGTGATTGTGGCTACTCGTTTGACCCTGGTGCGAGATGAAGCGGGGCAACCGCATTCTATTTTGTCGGTGGATACTGATATCACTGAGAAAAAACAACTAGAATCCCAATTCTTGCGGGTGCAAAGACTAGAAAGCTTGGGCACCCTGGCCAGTGGTATTGCCCACGATTTTAATAATATTTTGACCCCGATTTTAGCGATCGCTCAAATGATGTCGGTAAAATCTGACCACAGCGATGAGCAACGTCAGCATCTACTCAAAGTGGTGGAAGACAGTGCTAAGCGAGGGGCTGGGTTGGTCAAACAAATTTTGGCCTTTGCCCAAGGAGTGGAAGGAGAGCGAGTACCGTTACAAGTCCGGCATTTGCTCTTGGAAATGGTGCAAGTGGCTCGTCAGACCTTTCCCAAAACTATTGAGATTGATACAAACATCCCCACCCATGACCTGTGGACAGTGGCTGCAGATGGCACCCAGCTGCACCAGGTATTGATGAATCTTTGTGTCAATGCTCGGGATGCCATGCCCGAGGGCGGAAAGCTCACTCTGGCGGTAGAAAATAAGCTGATTGATGAGTCCTATACTCGTTTGAATTTAGAAGCGCAGCCTGGTGCGCATGTGGTAATTACAATTACGGATACCGGGATGGGGATTGAGAATGAGTTGCTCGATCGCATTTTTGATCCTTTTTTCACCACCAAAGAACTAGGGAAAGGAACTGGGCTAGGTCTTTCCACTGTGCTGGGAATTGTGAAAAACCACGGTGGTTTTGTTAAAGTTTATAGTGAACTTGGCAATGGCACTCAATTCAAGGTGTATCTGCCAGCGATCGCAGACAATATTGGCCCAACGGTTGGTGATCGATCGCTAGTGAATGGCCATCAGGAATTAATTTTGATTGTGGATGATGAACCGCTCATTCAGCAGGTGACGCAAGTAACCTTGGAACTCAGTAATTACCGAACTTTATTGGCGAGCAATGGTCTAGAGGCGATCCAACTCTATCGTCAACACCATGATGATATTAGCTTGGTGCTGATGGATAGCATGATGCCATCAATGGATGGTCTGACGGCCTGTCGAACGTTGCAGCAGATTGATCCACGGGTACGGATTGTAGCCACCAGTGGCTTGACTTCCAATAGTTTATTCACTCAAGGAGCTAGTATTGGAGTGCAGGCATTTTTAGCTAAACCCTATTCGATCGAAGAATTATTGGACACCATCCAGGAAGTTTTACAGACCAGTGCGATCGATCAACAAATAACCGATCAAAATTGATGAACAGTCACGATACAATCATCCCATGATCACAATCTCAGCTGCCGAACAAGTCCTGCGAGACTTAAAAGATTTAGACCAAACCGCTACTACCGAACAACGGACTCAAATTCAGGCCGCTCTGCAAACCTTAGCCGCTGCCGCCGACTACCAAATGTTTGGGGTGTGCGCCGATCAGCAATCAGCTGGATTGCAAGCTTTGCAAAGCTATGCTCAACATTTCGGCTATCAACTGACTGATGCAATGGGGCAGGAGCTACCCCAGATTACTGGCGCGGTGTATCTCAAATTTAATCCTCGATCGCAACGTCTTTATGTGGATACTTACAATGGCACCTATCGCGGTGTGTTAGTTTCCTTTCAATCCGATCTAGCCGAGGGTTATAGTGGCACCCACGGCCATTTCCCTTTGGATTTATTTGTTGGTTAAAACAAAAAAAGCTCTGCCATTAAATAGCAGAGCTTTTTTTAGTGCCAACAGATCTAATAAATAAATCTATTTGATAAACAACATTTCTTGGTAGGTTGGTAACGGCCAAGCGTTGTCAGCAACCTCTCCTTCTAAAGCATCCACCGACTGCCGCAACTCATCCATTGCTGGGCGAATTACTTGGGCACAATGTTGCATGTGCTCCTCTACCGAGGCAAAATCATGCTGATGAGCAACGGCACTGAGTTTATCAATAGCCTTGTTCATCACATTGGTCAGACCAGCAATTTTTTCAGCGCTGCTCTTATCAAAATCAACGCCTAGATCTTTAAGGTGTTTGATGGTGCTAGCTAACTCTGACAAGTACTCTACAGTCGCGGGGTAGACAACGGTCTTGGCTAAGCTAGTAGCAATGCGTGATTCTACTTCGATCGATAGAAT
>JAGVCD010000392.1 GCA_020059425.1 Chamaesiphon sp.
GATCATTTGTGGTCTTACGATGAGGCTCCCAGCGAAGAAGCAATTCGTACTCATATCAAAGGTCTGCGGCAAAAGCTCAAGAAGGCTGGAGCCACCAGCGACTATCTAGAAACAGTTTATGGCATTGGCTATCGACTGAAGCCCCTCTCAACTGCCCATAATTCCGTCCAGGACAATCAACTGCTCATCAGCGCTTGGGCAAAATTCAAAGATCAAATTCATGAACAAGTAGCGGTACTGGAACAACTCGCCGTCAGATTTTTAAATAAAGATATACCTTTAGATTGGCAAACCACTGGCCAACAAGTCGCCCACTCTCTCGGCGGTTCTCTTGGTACCTTTGGTTTTCCAGCTGGCTCCGAACTGGCTAAACAAATTGAGAAGTTATTAAGAAACCCACAGCAATTAAGCGGTGAGCAAGGTCAATACCTTTACTCTTTGGTGGCTGCTCTCCAACAGGAATTAAAGCGACCAATGCCGATCGCTGAAACCACTAGCTCTGATGCAGACAGTATCATCATGGTATTAGTAGTTTCCCCAGACTCTGACTACAACCGAGCTATCCAAGCGGCGGCCCAAGAACGGGGTTGGCATATCAAAGTAGTCAATTCGATTTCGATCGCCAGATCACAACTACAAAACAATATTATCCGCAGTATTCTAGTAGGACCATCCGTCACCGACCAATCCGAAGAAATTATGCGTCTACTGGTCGAAGTGAGTAAGCATGTGCCCGTCATCCCGGTAGTCTTAAATTCAGCTGATACCTATCCAGAAATGGCTCATATTGGAATATGTATTAACTTGCCCCCGACTAGCACTAATCAGGTGAGCACCGCTCTTGATTTGGCGATCGCCGAAGTAGAGCGCAGTCAAACCCATGTGCTATTGGTAGATGATGACCCCAAATTATCAGCCATCCTGCAAGCCATGCTGATACCCTGGGGCTTGAAGGTTACCACCTTATCCGACCCGGAACGATTTTGGTTAGTAGTAAATGAAGTGCAACCAAATTTGCTGATTCTGGATATAGAAATGCCTGGTGTTAGTGGATTAGAGCTATGTCGCCGCATCCGCAATCATCCGGATTGGTCAGAAATACCCATTATTTTTTTGACAGCTCATAATGCTCCCAATTTAGTACAAGAAGTATTTGCGATCGGCGCCGATGATTTTGTTACTAAACCAGTAATTGAGCCAGAAATCATTCTCCGCATTCTTAATTTACTAGAACGAAAAAGATTCCAGCGCATTCTTGCTCAGGATGCGGTCAAGATGAACAACACCTCGGTAATACCATCTAGTAAGAGAATTAAATTAAATTTAGCGCTGACTCAAATTCAAGAATCTGTGAATTATCTGGAAAATAACTTGATGCCGATGTTTAATTCAGCAGCTCTTCCCCTGAATTTGGAGGAAATACAGCAACGTTTCCAACACACCTATGCTCAGTTGGCAGAATTGCAAAAAATAATACTAGTTAATTATCCCGAATAGCTGATAGTCTGATAGCCAAAAGCTTTAAGCTGGAAATAGCTAACGAATCTCAGAATAATTGTCTAAAGCATGATAGGTTGTTCTATGAATTCGGTTCTAGCCAGGACGCTAGAGATAACGGGGAAAGATTGGTGTAAATCCAACGCTGTCCCGCAACTGTGATGAGATTTTTGATCTCAGTAGTCAGAACACCCGCCGATGATTCTCGCACTATAATTCTGCGTGGTACAGAAGGAAGCTAAATTAATGCAAAGCAAACACACGATTTTCGTTTGTCAGTCTTGTGCTGGCACTTGGCAAAACGGTAAACAAGTAGGTAATAGCGGCGGTTATTTACTCCATCAAGAATTAACGACTCAAGTTCAGCAATCGCCGGTAGCCAGTGATTTGCAAATTCAAGGGGTTTCCTGCCTGGGGGCTTGCGATAGACCCTGTGCGATCGCCCTCGCAGCCCAGGGCAAATCCACCTATCTATTTGGTGATCTGAACCGCAGTGGATTGCTGGCTGAAACTGCCGAGGCGATTTTGGCATGTGCCAGCCTTTATCATCAGAAAGCTGATGGAACAATGGCTTGGTCAGAGCGTCCTGACTTGCTGAAGAAGGGCTTGATTGGCCGTATTCCCAGCATCGAAATACCCATAACTACTATCTAACGTGAAATATGCGATCGGCTAAAATCCCCAAGTACACTCGTTATCAGAATGCCGCACTAGAGTATTATCTCGGGTTGACCGATTCTATCTATCTTCACTACGGATACTGGGAAAACCCTCCTGCCTCTAATGATGAATTGACAGCGGCTAACATGCGTATTGCTCAAGCCGCCTATATTAAACATTTAGCTTCTTTTATCCCCGAAGGTGTCAAACAGATTCTGGATGTGGGCTGTGGAATTGGGGGGAATTCGGTCTATCTAGCCGCCCAAGGATTTACCATCGAAGGTCTGGCTCCTGACCAATTACAGCAAGAAAAATATCTGGAAAATACAGGTGGAAAATCGACCTTTCATCTCAGTCGGTTTGAAGATTTTAAATCTGCTACCAAATACGATATGTTGCTGTTTAGTGAAAGTACCCAATA
>JAGVCD010000183.1 GCA_020059425.1 Chamaesiphon sp.
AAAGAAGAAGAAAAGGCTCAAGTAGCAACACTTACAGCTAAAAATGCACTCAACCAAGCATTAATCAAATCAGACTCTTCTAAAAATAGTATTAAAACCTTGATAGGAACCCTGGAAGCTACCAGATTATTTCAAGAACAAAAACAATCAATAAAAGCAGTCGATCGAGAAAAAATACAAAAGGAAACTGAAATCAATCTTCAGTATGCTATTCATGGAACTATAGAGCGAAATATACTGAAGCATGAAAGTACGGTTACTGGAGTTGAGTATAGTGCCAATGGCCAGTTTATTGCTTCAGTAAGCAAAGATCGATTTCTAAGGATTTGGCAACCAGACGGCAAGCTTATTTTTGACAAAAAGCATTCGAAAGCACTACACCATCTGGCTATTAGCAAGGATAGTCAGAAAGTAGCTGTGGTTGGAGAAGATGCGCAGGTGAGGTTGTGGGATGTGCAGGCGAAAAGAGTATCTTCCATTTTACGGCACAATGATAATGATAAATTCACCCGAGTTGCTATTACTCCTGACTCTCAATATGTGGCGGCAGCGACCGATAATAATGGCAAAGATGCTGAAGTAATTATTTGGGAAATCAAAAGCGGGAAAATAATTAAAATCTTGCCATTCCCCCGCATTGCTTCTGCATCAAAGGACAGCAAATACGGTTTTCGAGATCTGAAATTTAGTGCCGACGGTAAAATTATTGCTGCTGCCAGTACCGACAGCACCATTAAAGCTTGGCAATGGCAAACAAATAAAACTCCTCAAATTCTTGCTGGACATCAGGATTGGGTGTATGCATTATCTTTTCGGCCAGATGGCAAATGGTTGATATCTAGCGGTGGAGGGAGTGATAAGAATATGAAAATCTGGGACATCCAAAATGACAGCTTCAAACTCAAGAAAACCATCGAAAAAGCTCATAATGGCGGATTCTATGTTACTGCTAATCCTCAAAATAACCACTTAGCAACAGCCGGATCTGGAGATCGCAGCATAAAAATTTGGGACTTTGATCGAATCATTTCTTCTTCAGCAGATGTTCTGACTAGTAGTGATTTTGGAAATATTTTGATTGCCACCATTGGTGGCAATCAATCAGAATACAAAGGAATTAGTTACAGCCCAAACGGTCAACGTATTGCTCTACCTGGCACTGACTATCAGGTAACTATTTGGGAGCCAGATCGCTCACTGAAGAAAAATATTAGCGCTAGTCAACTAGCCATCAAGAGAGTAATTTATAGTCCTTCAGGACAGCACATTGTTACAGCAGGTTCAGATAACACAATTAGGATCTGGAAAGCCGATGGTAGCCTAATTAAAACTCTTGTTGGGCATAAAGATTGGATATTTGGGCTGAGTTTTAGTCCAGATGAGAAACTAATTGCTTCGGCCAGTGAGGACAATACTATCAAAATCTGGCAAGTCGTAGATGGAAAGCTTATCCGCACATTGAAACATGATAGTTTTGCCTATGATGTGAGTTTTAGCCCAGATGCTAGATATTTGGCTTCTGTTGGCAATGATGGAAAACTCAAGCTTTGGAATGCCCGCAATGGCCAACTTTTGCAAGATTTTAAAATAACTACTAACGACCACTGGGTATCAAGAGTCACTTTTAGCCCCGATGGTAAATATTTAGCTACTAATACAAAGCAGGGTGTTGAGCTTCGCTACACGGGTGATTTTAACAAGATTCGTATTTTGAATGATCATGGAAAGGAGATGAAAACTCTACTTAGAGTGAGTTTTAGCCCTGATAGTCGCACAATAGCTGCTTCTGATGTGGGTGGAATTGTCAGACTATGGAATGTGGAAGATGGTAAATCTTTAGTCAAGCATAAAGGACACCAAGATGCGATCGATGATATTCAATTCAGTCCCGATTCCCAAGAAATTGCTACAACTAGTGGTGCCGATCGTCAGATTAAGTTTTGGAGTCGTGCTGGTGAACTCCGCCGAACGATCGAAGGATTTAGCGGTCAGAGTTTAGCCTTTAGTCCAGATGGTAAAATCTTTACGGCTGTGGATGGCGATGGGGTAATGAAGTTTTGGGACTTGGCTAAATTAGAAAGAAAGTATCTGACTCTCGAGGAATCCTACCATACAGGTTGTCAGCAGTTGCAAGAATATCTGGCTCATCTACCAAAGAATGAGCCTTTATCGATCGATCCAAAATGCGGCCAACCCTAAACAGTAGAAATCCGAGCCAGAGATGTCTGGAGTCCTCTCCTAATAATACTGTAGAAATAATAGAGAATATTAGAAATAATAGGGAATACTCTAAAGTAAATAATGCTTTGACAACACTTCGGTGGAAAAAGTTATTAGACATCGGCCAAACCTCCTCATAAATCATGACAAATGCAAGCTGTCGCCCTAATCTCCCTGGTTATCTGCTAGTTGAAGAACTGCACAGTGACTCCAAAACCGTTGTGTTTCGAGCCAAGAAAACAATGCTAGAGTTGGGTGAATCTGCGCTGCCAGTGGTAATTAAGCTCTTGTCATCGGCCAATGGCACCTATCAAGATTTACTGAATTTTCAGCATCAATATGAGATTGCCAAAAATTTGGATGCACCGGGGATTGTGCGTTTCTGTGGTCTAGAAGAACACGGCTATGCCTTGGTAATGGAAGATTTTGGCGGAGTGGCTTTAGATCAATACATAAAAAAGCACACCCTATCCTTGGTTGATGTGCTGGAGATAGCCATTCAACTAGCCGCGACTTTAGGAGTACTAGAAAAAGAACGGATTATCCATAAAGACATTAAGCCAGCCAATATCCTGATTCATCCCCAGACTAAGCAGATTAAAATCATTGACTTTAGTATCGCTTCGTTGTTACCGCGCGAAACCCTAGAAATTCTCAATCCCAGTTTATTAGAAGGAACCCTGGCTTATCTATCGCCAGAACAAACCGGGCGGATGAATCGGGGGATAGATTATCGCACCGATTTTTATGCTTTGGGGGTTACTCTGTATGAACTTCTGACTGGAAATTTACCCTTTCGGACGGAGGATCCCCTGGAGATAGTCCATTGCCATTTAGCCCAAAAGGCGGCGCCAGTGCAGGTCGTTAATCCAGATATTCCGGTGGTGATAGCGCAGATAGTTGCTAAATTGATGGCCAAAAATGCTGAAGATCGTTATCAGAGTGCGCTCGGACTGCAACAGGATTTACAACAATGTTTAAGTCAATGGTTGGCTCAGGGGTTAGTAGCAGAGTTTGAATTAGGATTGTTGGATATCGGCGATCGCTTCATCATCCCCGAAAAACTTTATGGACGAACCGCTGATGTGCAAACTCTCCTAGCCGCATTTGAGCGCGTCAGCAGTGGCCGGGCAGAAATATTATTAGTAGCCGGAGCTTCGGGCATTGGGAAAACTGCAGTTATTAACGAGGTCTATCCGCCGATCACTCGCCAGCATAGTTATTTTATTAAAGGCAAGTACGACCAATTTCAGCGAGATATTCCCTTTAGTGCTTTTGTGCAGGCTTGTCGTCATTTGATTGGACAATTGCTGGCCGAATCAGATGTTCAACTACAAATTTGGAAAGGTCAGATTTTAGCAGCTATGGGCGACAATGCGCGGGTGCTGATGGCCGTGATTCCTGAGCTAGAGAAGATTATTGGTGAACAACCTCCTGTGCCAGAGTTACCAGGTATCGCTGCTCAAAACCGCTTTAATTTGCTGATGCAGAAATTTTTATGGTTATTCGCCACTGTCGATCGACCGTTGGTAATCTTTTTAGATGATTTACAATGGGCGGATGCCGCCTCGTTAAATTTATTACAGATATTGATGCAAGACATCAATCATCTATTGGTGATTGGAGCTTATCGCGACCAAGAAGTATCACCTATTCACCCGTTGATGCTGGCTGTGGATGGAATGAAAACAGCGGGATCAACTGTGAACCACATCACGCTCCATCCTTTGAAATTAGATGATTTGAATCAGTTGGTGTCCGATACCCTAAAGTGTGAGTTGAGATTAGCTCAACCATTGGCCGAGTTGATCGATCGCAAGACTCAAGGCAATCCCTTTTTTGCCACCCAGTTTTTGCAAGTATTGCATCAAGATGGCCATATTACCTTTAATGTAACTTCCCGACATTGGCAGTGCGATATTGCTCATATCAAAACTCTAGCAATTACTGATGATGTAGTGGAGTTTATGGCTGGGCAGTTACTGAAGTTGCCAACTCTCACTCAATATATTATGCAATTGGCAGCCTGTATTGGTAACCAGTTTGATCTACAGACTTTAGCCTTGATCAGTGCTCAAAACCCTATCCAAACTGCTCTAGCATTAAAGACGGCTTTACAGATGGGGGTAATTATTCCCTGTTCTGATCTTTATAAGTTTTTTACTGATACTGATGTCACTCCTGATATTTCTGCACCTTTGATTGTTACCTACCGGTTTTTGCATGATCGGGTACAACAAGCGGCTTATTCTCAGATTGCTAGTAGCGAACAAGCATATATCCATTTACAAATTGGTCAACTATTACTTAGTAATGCCTCAGGAGTCGAGCGAGAAGAGCAAATTTTTGTGATTGTCAATCACTTGAATATGGGGAGTAGTTTAATAACCTCCGTTGTCGATCGCGATCAATTGTTGCAGTTAAATTGGCAGGCTGCTCAAAAAGCGAAAATATCTACGGCCTATAGTGCGGCATCGCAGTACTTGAAAATTTGTAGAGAGCTGTTACCGCTAGATAGTTGGAATTCTCGAGCGGAGTTAACTCGATCGATCTATGAATTAACTGCCGAAGTCACCTGCTTGATTAGAGATTATCAGCAACTGCCGCTGCTGATGACTACCTTTTTTGCTAATACCCCAGAGTTACTCGATCAAGTACGGATGTACGAGATCCAACTGA
>JAGVCD010000159.1 GCA_020059425.1 Chamaesiphon sp.
AGCTGTAGGGCATTAAGATACAGCCATTAAAGGAGACGAAATGAAACCAAAATTTGCAAACGAGCAAGCTTGGCAGCAGGCCGAAATACTGATGCAACCAGCTTACATTCGTCTGGTAGACCAAATTCGACGCCAGACCGAAGAAAATGAGAGCGAGATTCTAGTTAGTTATGAAGAAGTAACAGATCCCTATCCCAGTAATTTGCTGTGTTTACAACCACGGGTTAATGCCAGCAATTCCAACCACACTGGCAATAATCAGGCTCAGCCACTGCTGAAAGTAGATATTTGGGATTTGTGTTTTCAGGTGTGCTTTGAAAATTACGAACCGATCGCTGCGGAAATAGAACAATTGGTGGCGATCGATACCAGCTTATTCGATCCCCATAGCCAAGAAGTTGACTGGATCAAACTAGATGAAAAAGCCCAAACTACTATCAGGCAAGTTTTTGCTCGGTTTAGATTGTTAAGTAACGCCTAAATCAATCTTCCACCAACTTCAATATTCCTAAACCCAAATCTTCTGGTTCGATCGATCGAGTTTCAATGATCGCCAGCATATCTTTGGATTGGGGGTTGCCCCGGGCTTTTCCAGTCAGACCTTGAGCAATAATCAAACCGCAGCAACCTTTAGTTTTTTGACAACGCTGTGTCCATTTCCGGCGAGCCATCAAATGGGTTTGATCATCAATATCAAACTCCCCAAATAGTTGCATTTGGCCATCCGCCAACTGGATCAAACCCAGCTCCAAAGTATTGGCCATGAATCCTTCACCCAGATTAAAAATAATCCCCTGCACCCCGCCAGCAGCTTTAATATCACTAATCATAGCCTGAGCCTTGGCACGAGTAGTCTGCACCATAATCACCGGCAAACCATCGCCACTCAGCTTACCACCCTGCAACACAGCAGCTTGTGGTTGCATCTGGCGTAAGTTGTCCCAAGGCATCACCCCCAAGCTAATGCCCGCCTTGTCCGGCACTAGATCGTCCCGAATATCATCTTCATCTTCGTCAAAGTCTTCATCATTTTGCATCGCCCATAAATCGCGGCTTTCCTGAGGCAGCGTAGATACCGTAACACTGATTGATTTGGCCAAATTGGGAATTTGAGTAGGCAAATTAATCCGCAATTTCTGACTAATTTCTGGTAATTCGGCATGACCCAGCGACTTAGACTGGCTAACAATAAAGCGCTGTAAAGCACTCAAAGCCGCATAGGTAGCCAAGGCTTCATCCTGACCCAGTACCGTACGCAAACCTTCTAAAGGATGGATAACACCGTAGTGCGGCTCAAAATCATCCGGTTGCTGGTGCAAGGACAACGACCTTTGTTCCGATCCGGCATCGAAAGTCAAAAATATACAATCTTGGGAGAGAAAGACTGCTTCCATGTCCTGAAGACCATCATTTTGCAGAGCGGCACGTCGAAATTGCTGTACCGATTCGATCGATCGATACAACAAAATCCCGTATTCCATACCCATCATGCCCATCACACAGGCATAGAGTTGGTCTACATCCCAACGCTGAATATCAATTTTTAGAATTTGATGGTCGGGGAGTAGT
Organism: Chamaesiphon sp.; assembly: GCA_020059425.1. The sequence goes on from JAGVCD010000159.1 coordinate 1,570, forward strand.
TGCCAAGGAGTCACTTGCAAAATTTCTTTCGCTACCGTTTCCAAAATTTCGGTATAGGCCGGTGGCAATTGCGGACTCTGAAAAGCGCTCATTTCGCCAAAACGCTCGACTAACTGCTCCACCAGGGGCAGTTTAGCAACATATTCAACATCAATACCCAGGTCACACAGTACCCCACGCAAATAGAATTGCTCCTCTCGATCGCTCACTACAATCTTTTGCGGACGCACTGGCGGGTAAGGACCTTGCGGATTTTCCATCGCCCGCAGCAAAGAACGCACCATCGCTTCCGGGCCCATTTCCATTCCCACCGATTCCAAAGAGCGCACCGTGCCCTCCGTACCGTCCATCCAGATAATCATCTGGCGTTCATCGGATTCATTATCGAAACTCAGACCCAGCTTGCCCGGCAGTTCTAGCCTAGCTCCTTCCCACACACCAGGAACTTGCGGTAAGCGCTGGAGACGCTTAATAGTAGAGGCACTTAGAGTCATAAAATTCTTAAACAGCTCCTAAAAAGTCTGGCTGTTACAGCAAACTTGATTGACATCCAAATTCTAACGGAGGCAGGGGATCTGCAGAAAAAATTCCATCAATCGCAGAGAAAAGTTAACATAGAAGGTATTCATTAGCAATTACCTGCGGAGTTCCACATGACTCAAGCTCCATCGAAACCCGCCATTCAGTTAACCGAAGCTGCTCTCAACCATGTGATGGCACTGCGTGACCAGCAGGGCAAAGACTTATGCCTGCGGGTAGGAGTCCGCCAAGGGGGTTGTTCTGGGATGTCTTACCTGATGGAATTTGAAGAAGCGGGCAATACCCGCCCCGATGATGAAGTATTTGACTATGCCGGTTTTCAACTAATCTGCGATCGCAAGAGTTTGCTGTATATTTATGGGCTGGTACTAGACTATAGCAATGCCATGATTGGTGGCGGGTTTCAATTCACGAATCCCAATGCTAGTCAAAGCTGCGGCTGTGGCAAGTCTTTTGCTGTGTAAGCTGTTTATATTTATCTATCCCAACTCTATCCGATGGCTGAAACTCTAAACGATACCTTTGATAACGCAATCAAACGCTACCAAGATGGTGAAAGTGTTGACAAGTTAATTCCTGTTTTTCAGGATATCTGTACCCAAGCACCCAAAATGAATAGTGCTTGGACTTGTCTAGCTTGGCTTTATCTACTAGACAAACAACCCGAGAATGCGGTGAAAGCAGCAGAACGATCGATCAAAATCGACCCTTACGATGCTCAAGCCCGTATTAACCTAGCCATGGCCATGCTCGAAGCCAAACAAAAGGGCGTGCGCGAACATGTAGAAGTTGCTCAGCAGCTGATCGATGGGGCTGCGGAAATCCGCGAACAAGTTTCCTACAGCCTGGCCGATGGTCTGCAACGCAATCCCGACTGGACGAGCCTCAAGCAAATTAAATCTTGGATTACGGTCTAATCACCACCTATGCTTCCTCCCAAAATATCGCTGACTGGCTTGAGAGCCGATCGCTTTCGTCATCCCTTTGATTTAGAGGCCACCACTAACCTCAAACAACTACCCGGCTTAGATCTACTAATTCGTGGCTTGGTGGGATCTATCGCCGAAGAAACCCTCTATCTCAACAACATTGCCGCCAGCGTATTGGTAGGCGAGCAGCAGCTGCCCCATATTCACCAGTTGCTGCTCGATGCCTGCCAGATTTTGGATGTGGAAGCCCCCCAGCTTTACCTGAAACAGCATCCCATGCCCAACGCTTACACAATGGCCATGCGGGGCAAGAAACCATTTGTGGTGGTGCATACGTCCCTAGTCGATCTACTGACCCCCGCCGAGCTACAAGCGGTCATCGCCCACGAGCTAGGACATTTGAAATGTGAGCATGGTGTTTATCTGACCATGGCTAATTTACTAGTCTTAACCGCTGGCAACATCATTCCGGGCTTAGGACAGGCTATTCAAGGTCAAATGTTGCAGTGGTTGCGCTGCGCCGAATTTTCATGCGATCGAGCAGCACTCTTAGTCGTGCAAGATCCCAAAGTAGTGGCTTCTCTACTAATGAAACTATGTGGTGGCTCACCAACCTTAGCCCCTTTGCTCAATGTCGAAGCTTTCTTAGAACAAGCTCGAGCCTATGAATCTTTTAGCAGTAGCTCCGAACTCAGCAAAGCCTTACGTACCGCTCAAACAGAACCCTTAAGTCATCCGGTACCAGTGCTACGCGCTAAAGAAATTGAACGGTGGTCGCAGAGCAATGAATATTTTTCCTTGCTAAAAAGCCCAGCTCCAGGTTATGATAACAAAACTGTGAATAAGGGCGACTGGCGGAATTGGTAGACGCAGTTGACTCAAAATCATCCGCGAAAGCGTGCCGGTTCGAGTCCGGCGTTGCCCATACACAGAAAGCAAAATAGCTTAGCCAGCGGGCAAGCTATTTTTTTTGATATCAATACATTAACAAAAGTAGACATCTACAGGACAAGCCGAAGTTTTTGTGGCATCATGAATCTTTGCTAAATCTTTCCAATTACTTCTTATGCAGTTAAGACTAGGTGATACCGCCCCGAATTTCACCCAAGCTTCTACCCATGGTGAAATTGATTTTTACCAATGGGCTGGTGATAGCTGGGTTGTCCTATTTTCCCATCCCGCCGACTTCACACCAGTTTGTACTACTGAACTGGGTGAAGTAGCCAAACTCAAACCAGAATTCGACAAACGTAATGTGAAGCCGATCGCCCTCAGTGTTGATGACGTGGCCTCCCATAATGGTTGGGTAGGAGACATTGAAGAAACCCAAGGTACCGCTTTAAATTACCCAATTCTGGCCGATCCAGATAAGAAGGTTTCGGATCTTTATGACATGATCCACCCCAACGCCAATGCCAAGGTGACAGTTCGATCGGTATTTGTGATCGACAACAACAAAAAGCTGCGCTTAACCATCACTTATCCACCAAGCACTGGCCGTAATTTCGATGAGATTTTGCGGGTGATTGATTCGCTACAACTGACCGACAATTACAGCGTAGCGACTCCAGCCAACTGGGTAGACGGTGATGACTGTGTAGTAGTACCTACTATTTCCACCGCTGATGCTCAAGTAAAATTCCCCAAAGGGGTCAAAGAAATTAAGCCTTATCTGCGGATGACTCCCCAGCCAAATAAGTAAATTTACTACCAAATATCTAGATCCCCGTCATTGCGGGGATTTTTTATGTCGATCGATACCAGCTTTTCGTTAGAATATCTATTGGCTCCCGTGTCCGGTTCTATTTTAAATGACTGATTCTCCCGCTGCGCTAACTTTTTC
>JAGVCD010000189.1 GCA_020059425.1 Chamaesiphon sp.
TATCTCTTCCGCTGGGCAGTATTCGTTCTAGATTAATTAGGAATCTAGCGATTTCATCAAGTTGCCAACCATCAGCAAATAGCTCTCCCCACCACAGATGTTGGTGGACAGAGAGCTGGGAATTAAAACTAATGGTACTGGCGTGACCCATGAACGAATATATAAACCGATATGAAATATTAACTCCTAATATTAGCACATGACAATTTTTGCTTGCTATCATCCTCAAAACTGCTCCCACTGAACGATGGTAAAACAACCCTTCAATTTTTGATTTATTTATTGATTTTTATATAAAGAGACGGTGACCTGCGCAAAATCTAGCTAGAATTGCGATCGAAAGGAATATAGACCATAACCATGTCTCCACCTCATGCCAACAGATTAGAAAGTCTAGAGTTCGATCGATCGTCTTTACATCGATTTATTCAGTGCATTAACCAAGAACTGTTAGCCCAGATTCAAATCCAAAGTAGTGGGGCTCATAATCCGGTGGTGGTGGAGCCAGTACCAACGCCTTGGCGAATTTTGGGTGCTGGTAATTATGCAGCGGTATTTTTTCATCCGGATTACCCCCAGGAAGTAGTCAAGGTGTATGGCTCCGACCTGGATGGTTTTGAAGAGGAAACAACAGTCTATCGGCGACTTGGGGTGCACCCGGCTTTCTCCGAATGTCTATACGCGGGCGCAAATTTCTTGGTACTGAAGCGGTTGCCAGGCACCACTCTCTACGACTGTGTCCAAAAGGGGATCAGCATCCCTAAACAAGTAATTGAAGATATCGATCGAGCCTTGCATTATGCTCGTCAACAGGGGCTAAATCCCTCCGATGTACATGGTCGCAATGTCATGATGTACGAAGGTCGAGGATTAGTTGTAGATGTTTCGGACTTTTTACATTCGGGCAATTGCCCTAAATGGCGGCATTTAAAACAAGCTTATTTCTGGTTATACTGCCCAATTATCCGACCATTAAAATTGCGAATTCCTTACCCATTGCTGAATATAGTACGGAAGAGCTACCGATATTGCTGCCGCCGGTTAATATCATTAGCCTAAAAGTCAGTGGAGAGAAGATTAAGAATGCGACGCGGTGCAAGGAGTGCGATAGGATGAATTAAAGATTTTCAACATGAATTGTCAATGAGTTCTGTTCCCGTCATTACCACTCCCAACTGGTCAGCCCTGGCCGATCAATCTCTTGCTGGTCAGCTATTACAGCGCTCTGATGCTCTGGCTGTTTTGCAAGCTCCCGACACTGAGTTACTGGACCAAGTAGCAGCAGCCTATCGGGTGCGTCGTCAGTATTGGGGCAACCGGGTGCGGCTGCATTTTTTGCTAAATGCCCAGAGTGGTTTGTGTCCAGAAGATTGTAATTATTGTTCTCAGTCCAAAATATCGACAGCCGAAATCGATAAGTATCCGCTGTTGGCTGAGGAGAAAATTCTGGCTGCTGCCGATCGAGCTGCTAGTTGTAAGGCTGCTACTTTTTGTATGGCTATTTCGGGGCGTTCGCCTAATGAACCGACCTTTGAGCGGATCTTAAGCGCTATCCGCGCCGTTAAGTCGAAGCACGATATGAAGGTTTGCACTACTCTAGGTTTGTTGTCGGCAGAACAGACTCAGCGGCTAGCGGCGGCGGGTGTCGATCGAGTGAATCACAACCTCAATACCTCTGCCGATCGCCATGAGGAAATTTGCTCTACTCATACTTATCTCGACAGGTTAGCCACTGTCAAAAATGTCCAAGCAGCGGGAATTACCACTTGTTCTGGCGGCATTCTGGGCATGGGCGAATCCGATGAAGATGTAGTCAACTTAGCTTTTGCGCTACGGGACTTGAATGTTACCAGTGTGCCGGTCAACTTTTTAATTCCGATTCCAGGTACTCCTTTTGGATCTATTGATCAACTCACTCCCCAACAATGTTTAAGAATTTTGTGTTTATTTAGATTGGTGCTACCCAGTCAAGAAATTCGGATTGCTGGCGGACGAGAAGTGCAATTGCGCTCACTGCAACCATTAGGACTATACGTCGCCAACTCCATTTTTGTGGGCGATTACTTAACTACTCCTGGTCAAGCCGCTGCTGAAGATTGGCAAATGATTGCCGATGCCGGTTTTGTTTTAGAAGCCGCTGATGGTTCGGCTATGCCCGTCAAATCGTAATTATCGCTACCAGTAATCGGTATAATGTAATGTGCTCAGTTAACTACTTGTCTCTTAGTTTAATTTGACCAATTTATGCAATATTCGCCTAGACTGGACGACCTGAAAGTATTGAATTGCTTTCTTAAAGATCAGCTCCATGCTCACATGGGGCGAATTGTGCCGTTCTCAGTGCAGTGTGTCTTTAAGGATGGTGTGTTGTGGGTGCTGTCCGAACATCCTCCAGAAATAGTAATTGATACCGAAGAGACTTTTCGGGTGCTAGAGAAAGTTCTCCAGGCCGAAGAGCCCGCCGTTCAGCTACCTGTCCGACTTTACTTGCGCACGGTTGGTCAGAAGCAACCCTATAGTACTGAAAACTTTGCTATTTACCCGGTGGTATCCGATCGCCAGCCAGATCAAGTGGAGTCGATCGATAAAAACGAGACCCAAACACCAGCGCAGAATGTAACTGCTGCTAGTAGTTTAAAAAGGTTTCAGCCCCCACCAATTTTAGATAAATTTGCTGGTAGTCATAGTTCACAATCTCCAGCGAATTTAACAGAAGATACTTTAAATGATGACTTAACCATTGAGCAAATGTCTTTAGCGAATACCAATAAAAATTCAAATAATTCAAATTCTGACCCAGTAGAATCTCATACTGATGAAGCAGAGGATATTGCCAATCATGCAGAAAGCGCCACATCTACAGCTGATAATACCCCTCCGAAAGCTAAGAAAACTGGTCTACTGATTGGTAGCGGCCTGGGGTTAGCTGCTGTTGGATTAGGTATTTTTGCCATCACCAGACCTTGTGTTTTGGGTGCTTGCCCTCAGCTACAGCA
>JAGVCD010000340.1 GCA_020059425.1 Chamaesiphon sp.
CTACTACTTCCAATGAAATCGTCTCCCTGTTGTCTTGGCAGCCTTCTTTGATAAAACAAGGCTCCATCAGAGAAAATCAAACGATCACTTATCAAATCAGTAATCTACTCCCTGGCCAAAAGTTGATTGCTAACTTAGAAGGGGTAGCCAAAATGAATGTCTTAGCGCCCAATCGGGAACCGATCGACTCCCAGTCTCAAAAAATCAATAAATGGCAGGGCAATGTTTCTACCAGCGGTGACTACTATATAGAAATATCTTTACCCCCAGAAGTACGTACTGCTGGCGCTAACTTTAAGCTCACTTTAAGTGGTAATAATGTTGCGACAACTCCCACACCTAAGGCTAGTAGTCTTTTTCCCGACATCCCTCCTCTGGATCTGCCCAATAGTTCTAAACCTGTTCCCCCCAGTTCCAATAATACTGGTAATCCAGCGAATTGATTTGTGAAGGGTAAAATTCTAGCCGGTGGTTTGACGATCGGGTGTTTGTTGTTGACAATCGCTGGAGCTTATTATCTAGGGGGTCTAGATCCCCTGGTTTTGAAAGCATGGCTGGCTAGTACAGGAGTCTGGGCACCAGTTATCTATGTTTTGGTCTATACGATCGGCACTCTTTTGCTGCTGCCTTCCACCCCTTTGAACTTATCGGGAGGAGCTTTGTTTGGGGTCTTCTGGGGAACAGTTTGGACGACCGTGGGGGCAATTATCGCTGCTATTATTTCTTTCTGGTTTAGCCGCACCATTGGTCATGATTATATTCAGCGTAAATTTTCCCAGCGCTGGGGAAAGATAGATAGAGAGATTAAAGCTGGTGGTATTTACTATGTGATTGCTGTGCGGCTATTGCCATTGTTGCCCTATGGTCTGGTCAATTTTGGGGCGGGATTAACTTCTATCCGGTTTCGTGACTATCTATGGGGTACGATTATCGGTACGGCTCCTGGATTAATCCCATTTGTGATGATGGGCAATGGTTTAACGGCAATTCGGCGCGGGGATTTATGGCCGTTTGCTATTTCTTCTAGTTTAATTGGACTATCGGTGGGAACGGCTAGTTGGTATCAAAGGCGGCACCAAAAACAGCGTAAATAGTTGAGACTGAATTGATTACTTACTGATACTCTAGAGGGTGATTAATCGCTACATAGTCTGAATATTTCGATATGCAAGAGCCGAATTCTCCTCCTCGCAAAAAACGCCGCCGCCGATCGCCTCCTCAGCGGTGGCGATCGATTGCTGGCATCGCAGCAGCGGCAGCAACGGCAATAGGAATTTACTTAGCATTTGCTAATCGATCGACTACCTCTAAATTAGATATTCCCGCAGGCGCGAATTACTTACCAGCAAATACCCTGGTGGCAGTAACGCTCTCGACTGATTGGCAACGTTGGCAGCAACTTCAACAGCTGGGTACGCCGCAAAGTCGAGCGGCCGTAAGTCAAGAATTAGTGAAGTGGCGGCAAGAGTTCTTGACAAATTATGGTTTGGATTTCGAGCGTGATATTCAGCCAGCGGTCGGCTCCGGAATCGCGGTAGCTTATTTGGCGCCAACCAGTGCGCCAACTGCCAGCAGCAAGAATTCAGAACCAGTTAAAAATCTGCCGATTGTCTTGCTGCCCATGAGTTCGGATGTGGCAGCCACCCAATTTTTTGCCAAAACTAAAGCAGCTGTTGGTGCTTCGGGCAAAACCGTTGAACGGACTTATCAAGGAGTGACACTGCGTGAAAGTACTTCCAATAACAACATCTTAGTGACGGCTATTGTGGATCGGGTAGCTTTAATCAGCCCTAGTGTGCAAGCGATCGAACAATCGATCGATGCCTTTAAATCTGGTAAAACCCTAGCAAAATCATCTGGTTATCTTCAGGCTTGGGGGGCAATATCGATGAACCAGCCTTTGGCTCAGGTTTATGTAAATGTGCCCTTGGCCGTAGCCAATCATACTGGTATTTTGGCTCCGGATAAATTAGCCCAATTACAGCAGCAGCAAGGTTTGGCCGCGAATATTAATCTCGAAGGGAATCTGATTGCGAGTAAAGGCATTTCCTGGTGGCAATCTCCGCGACCCAATAGTTTAGTCCCTGTTACAAGGAGCCCAGATTTTGGTCAACGGCTGCCCGCAAACACGGTGATGATGGTTTCTGGCAGCAGTCTAGCGCAGTTGTGGGAAGATTATTTGCCCTTAGCTGATCGAAATCCGGTAGCGCCAGTGCCCCCGACAGCGATAGTTGATAGCCTCAAGTCTACTACTGGATTGGATTTGACAACTGATATTTTGGCCTGGAGTAAAAATGAGTTCTTGTTGGCTTTAGTTCCAGCTCAACAGCCCAGTCAGAATTCCTTGGCTGGTTCCTTGCTACTAATGTTCAAGCCTTCTGATCGATCGGCAGCAGCAGCGACCTTTCAGAAGTTAGACCAGGCGATGGCTAGTCGTTACCAATTTCAGGTAGCTCCGGCCAAGACTAAAAATACTGATGTAGTCAATTGGTCTTCACCGATCGGCGGGGTCAATGCTACCCATGGTTGGCTCTCCGATAACTTAGCTTTTTTAGCCTTAGGCACCCCAGTTACCGATCAATTTTTGCCCCAACCAGCAGAGGCTTTGGCTAATAATAAACAATTTCAACAGGTGATGAAATCGGAAATTTCTCCATATAATGGTCAATTTTTTATTAATTTGGACAAGATGCAGCAATCGCAGCGTGCCTTGCTACCCCAGCTGACTCCGACGGCGCAAGCTATTTTGAGTGGCATTAATGCGATCGGACTCACTAGTAATGCCAGCAGTAATACTACCAATCGTTTTGACCTATCAGTATCACTAAAACAAGTTGCGGCTAGCACACCCCCTAATCCGCTGCCCAACAGCACCTCTCTCGTCACGCCCGGGTCTAATACCAACCCTCGTTGACGCTTATCAATAAGCATAAATACTTATCAATTTCTGAATTAGCGACATCCCCAGACCGCTTTATGGTTAAATTATGGGTAGCTGAGAATTCGACACAAAACTAAATATTTTTATTAATAAAGGAGATTAATTATATGACTAAAAGATCTGTAGCTAGTTTATCGGCAGCGGACTTAACTGGTAAGCGCGTTTTGGTACGAGCTGATTTTAATGTACCCGTGGATGACAATGGTAAAATCACTGATGATACGCGCATTCGAGCAGCATTACCCACTATTAAAGACTTGACTGGTAAGGGTGCGATCGTCATTTTATGTAGTCACTTCGGTCGGCCAAAAGGTGTAGATGAAAAGTTACGGTTGACTCCAGTAGCAGCCCGTTTGTCCGAATTGCTGGGTCAAAATGTCGTGAAATGCAACGACTGTATTGGTGATGAAGTAGCTGCTCAAGTCGGTGCCCTGGCTAACGGCCAAGTGGCTCTGCTGGAAAATGTACGTTTTTATCCAGAAGAAGAAAAGAACGATCCAGAATTTGCCAAAAAGCTGGCTTCGATCGCTGATGTTTATGTAAACGATGCTTTTGGAACTGCTCACCGCGCCCATGCTTCCACCGAAGGGGTGACTAAGTACTTGAAACCCTCGGTAGCTGGTTATTTAATCGAAAGCGAACTGAAGTATTTGCAAACTGCGATCGAATCACCCCAGCGGCCTTTGGCAGCGATTGTTGGTGGTTCCAAAGTTTCCAGCAAGATTGGTGTAATTGAAACCTTGTTGGATAAATGCGACAAGCTGTTTTTGGGCGGTGGCATGATCTTCACCTTTTATAAAGCGCGGGGCTTGAATGTTGGTAAGTCTTTAGTAGAAGAAGACAAGCTAGAATTAGCCCGGACACTAGAAGCCAAAGCCAAAGAAAAGGGTGTGCAGCTAATTTTGCCCACAGATGTAGTGGTTGCCGATAACTTTGCCCCTGATGCCAACGCCCAAACAGTGGATATCAACAATATTCCTGATGGCTGGATGGGTTTGGATATTGGACCAGATTCTATCAAAGCTTTCCAAGCTGCCTTGGCGGACTGCAAGTCGGTAATTTGGAATGGCCCCATGGGTGTATTCGAGTTTGATAAATTTGCAGCTGGGACAGAGGCTGTTGCTCATACCCTCGCTGAAATTTCGGCTAAGGGAGCAATCACGATTATCGGTGGCGGTGACTCAGTAGCAGCAGTCGAAAAGGTCGGCTTGGCTGATAAAATGAGCCACATTTCTACTGGTGGTGGGGCTTCTTTAGAACTGCTAGAAGGTAAAGTCTTACCTGGTATTGCAGCTCTCGACGAAGCGTAATTATCCGGCTAGCTACCTGCTAGCTAATAGTGATTTTTAAATATAAAATCTCCTGGTGAGCAATTGACTCGCTAGGAAATTTTTTTTGATGTTGGCCATCAAATAGCATGTCAGCAACAATTGACCCATCAACTAATTTGGCATATTTCAATCTGCAAGTTGGCAAGTGTTTTCAGCCGTCAAATAGCTGAAAATATCCAGCTGAGGCTTTACACTGTTAGTGCGCTGAATTTAGGCAATTTTTTAAATGAATATCCTTACTGTCCCCACCACCCCTTTTGCTGACCAGAAACCAGGCACCTCCGGCTTGCGTAAATCGGTACCAGACTTTCAAAAACCGCATTATTTAGAAAATTTTGTCCAGGCTATTTTTGATACGATCGGCAATTGTGTTGGTCAAATGCTCGTCATTGGCGGTGATGGCCGTTACTATAACCGCCCCGCCGTGCAAATCATTTTAAAAATGGCAGCAGCAGCGGGCTTTAGCCATGTCAAGGTGGGACAGGGTGGTATTCTTTCGACCCCAGCGGCTTCCTGTGTAATTCGCAAGTATCAGGCGATGGGAGGTATTATTCTTTCCGCGAGTCATAATCCTGGTGGCCCGACGGGGGATTTTGGGATTAAATACAACACTGGTAATGGTGGTCCAGCTCCGGAGAAGGTGACCGAGGCAATTTTTGATCGCACCAAAACGATCGATCAATACCGATTATTAGAAGCTCAAGATATAGATCTCGATCGATTGGGCAAAACAATGCTGGGTAGTATGTTAGTCGAAGTGATCGACTCAGTGGCTGACTACCAAGAATTAATGGAATCATTATTTGATTTCGATCGCATATCTGCCATGTTTAAGGGTAATTTTCGGCTAGCCGTAGATTCCATGCACGCTGTCACCGGTCCCTATGCCCATGCCATTTTTGAGCAACGCTTGGGCGCAGCAAAGGGCAGCGTGATGAATGGCATTCCCTTAGAAGACTTTGGCAATGGCCACCCCGACCCCAACTTGGTTTATGCCCATGAGTTAGTAGAAGTCTTGTTTGGTAAAAATGCTCCAGACTTTGGCGCAGCTTCGGATGGGGATGGCGATCGGAATATGATTTTGGGGAATAACTTCTTTGTTACCCCCAGCGACAGCTTGGCAATTTTGGCGGCCAATGCTCAATTGGTGCCCGCTTACAAAGATGGTTTAGCTGGCATTGCGAGGTCGATGCCTACCAGCCAAGCAGCCGATCGAGTAGCAGCCAAACTAGGTATTGAATGCTATGAAACACCGACGGGTTGGAAGTTCTTCGGTAACTTAATGGACGCAGGGAAAGTGACTCTGTGTGGAGAAGAAAGTTTTGGCACTGGTTCCAATCATATCCGGGAGAAAGACGGTCTGTGGGCAGTGTTGTTCTGGTTGAACATTATGGCAGTGCAGAAAAAATCGGTAGCCGAAATTGTCCAAGACCACTGGCGGACTTATGGTCGTAACTACTACTCTCGTCATGATTATGAAGGAGTAGCTACAGACAAAGCCGATGCTTTGGTGCAAAGAGTGCAATCTGCTATGCCTACGCTCAAAGGTCGGCAGTTTGGTAAATATGAAGTGGCCTATGCTGATGA
>JAGVCD010000177.1 GCA_020059425.1 Chamaesiphon sp.
AATACAGCCAGCGTTTGTGGAGATTTTTGAGATAGTTGCTAAACATAATCAAGTTACTGATGTAGATAAATTAGGACTAAATGCTGGTAAACCAAACTTAGAAAAGCAGACGTATTAACTGCCAAGAAGTTGCCAAAGCAGCAGATGAAATAGCTACGTTTGACAAAGGGGATAGAAAAATTGATACTGCTTACTGGTACATCTCCAGATCAGCAGCGAGAAAATTAATTATGTCCATTCTAGATCGGCAAGGCAGATTATTTGGGAAGATTAGTATTCTTGATCTCGGTGCAGCCTTGGTGATTATGGCGGCGGTGATCGGTATTTTATATATCCCGGCGGGCAGTGGCTCTGGTTCATTATTGGGCAACAACAATGGCACGGCAGAAGTAGATGTGTTGGTACGGGGGTTAAATATTTCAGCTCCCGATCGACTACGCGAAAATTTCAAGCCTGGCAACAAACTCAACTTTTTAATTCGGAATCAACCAGCGGGTTCGGTAGAAATCAAAAATGTGCGTCAACTAGAGAGATTGATGGTGGTCACCCTGCCAGATGGGAGCGCCAAAACCGTTAAAGATCCTCGCCCGGACTCTTTTAGCATGGATATGCTAATTACGGTTGCTGGTCAAGGACAAGCAACGGAAGGTGGTTTTACCTTGGGTGGGACAAAAGTGAAAATTGGTACAGCGGTAGAGATCGACCAAAAAAACTACAACTTTAGTGCCAGTGTTATTGATGTACGTTATGGTGATGCTTTAAAAGAACCGAAAAAAGTTAGCCTCACCCCAGAGATTCCGCAAGCTCCAGGGCAAGTCAATAATGCTACCCAGCCCAAAGTGACCACTCCTTAAGTTGGCAGTTTTAATATTCGATCGATAGCACTAGTTTGGCCTTTGTAATGATTACTGTTCGTCAACTTATGCAGTATAAGCAGCAGAATAAGCCGATCGTGGCTTTGACTGCTTGGGATTTTGCCATTGCTCAGATTGTCGATCGAGCGGGTATTGACCTGATCTTGGTAGGTGATTCGTTGGCAATGGTGGCTTGGGGTCATGAGAATACCTTGCCAATAACCCTGGATGCGATGATTTATCATGCCCAGGCTGTTAAACGAGCGGTGAAAAATGCTTTGATTGTCGTGGATTTACCTTTTTTGACCTATCAGCAAAGTATCACAACGGCGATCGAATCAGCGGGTCGAGTGTTGAAAGAAACTGGTGCACCTGCCGTCAAGTTAGAGGGTGGTCATCCCGCCATGATAGAAACTGTCCAAAGACTGGTGCAGATTGGGATTCCGGTTATGGGACATATTGGATTAACCCCCCAGTCATTGCATCAATTAGGCTGGCGGCAGCAGGGTAAAACTGAAGCTGACCGCCACCGGATTTTAGAAGAAGCGCTCGCCTTAGAACAAGCTGGTGCTTTCTCGATCGTTCTGGAACATATGCCAGCTGATTTAGCGGCTACTATTACCAACAAACTGACTATCCCGACGATTGGCATTGGCGCAGGGGCCGACTGTGACGGCCAAGTTTTGGTAACCGCCGATTTGTTAGGTTTAACCGATCGACAGCCACCTTTTGCCAAAACTTATGTAGATTTACGCAGTAGCATTACCACCGCCGTGCAAACCTATCAGCAAGAAGTTGTCCAGAGGACTTTTCCCTAGTGGACTTGCTGCCGCTATTAAGACAACAACGGGCGATCGCCGTCATTCGAGCCCCCGCCGCGCAGCTGGGTTATGAAATGGCTCAGGCCGTAGCGGCTGGCGGGATGCGACTGATTGAAATTACGGCAGATAGCGATCGACCCTGGGCGCTGATCGACAGGTTGCGCACCGCCTTACCAAATTGTGTGATTGGCACCGGTACCATTCTGAATCAAACCGACTGGCAAAATGCCGTCAGTGGTGGGGTGCAGTTCATGTTTAGTCCCCATGTGGATGTGCAACTAATCGCCCAATCTCGATCGATCGGCATGCCCATTTTTCCGGGAGCATTGTCGCCCACCGAAATTGTGACCGCTTGGCAAGCGGGTGCAACTGCCGTCAAGGTTTTTCCGGTGCAGGCCATGGGCGGAGCTGCCTACATCAGAGCTTTAGGTGATCCATTGAGTCACATTCCACTGATTCCGACGGGTGGGGTAACAGTGGCCAATGCCAAGGAATTGATTACAGCGGGATCGATCGCCGTGGGTTTAGCGGGTTCTTTATTTCCCAAAACTATGGTGACAGCAGGTGATTGGCCAGGCATCACTGCTTTGGCTCAGCAATTGATGAGTTCTGTCGCCAACAATATTTGAATCAGAACCAGACTCCGATCACACCAGGTCTTTTCCGGAAAGGTTAATTTTGGCTATCATCCTTGATTAGTCTGTGTTTCAGCCTAGTCGCGGATAGTCCTGCCAGCTAAATATCCCCCGATTTTCCGATGTCTGATTCACTTAATCTTTTACTAAATCCAGAAGTTGCAGCAGCAGATGCTGCACTTTTATTAGAAGGAAACACCCCCCCGGGTAACTTCTCCTTGTTTGCCGCCAACAGCGCTGATCAACAACCATCGATTAGCACTGCTGCTACAACTCCATTGTCGATCGATCGCGCTCCAACTGCGGCATTGTTATTCTCTGATATCCCTAATTTTTTCGCGGCTGCACCGTTTCGCTATCAGCCAAACTTTGGTTGGCGACCAGTATTAGACACTCCCCAACAGCCCAAGCCACCCGAACATTCTGATCATTTGGATGTCTATCCGGTGAGCAACGCCAATATTTTGACAGCAGGCATTATCACTAATAATGCCAGTCCTAGCACTACCCTGAATCTTACTAATTTTGACTACAACAACGTTTTCAAACTTAGCAGTAACCCGAACGCCAAACACACCATCTATCTAGATTTTGACGGTCATATTACCGAAAGCACCTATTGGAACGATACCACTCGCCCCAAGATTATCTCTCCGGCCTATGATACCGATGGCAAT
>JAGVCD010000243.1 GCA_020059425.1 Chamaesiphon sp.
ATCTTTGCTGCGGGTGATTTGACCAGTGACGATTCCTCGAAAATGGTGATTATTGTTTTCAGGCATTGGTTAAAGTTGATTGTAGTTGCAGGTGTTTAGCGTTCAGCTGATCGAGTTGTTGGTTTTCCTTGGGTATCACATAAACCTGTGGCTGATCGAAAGCTAATAAATCCTTGTAAGCCACTCCACCAAGATTCCAAGCCAATGAATCACCTTCTTTCACTTCATGAACATTGCCATCAAAATCTACTACCTTGAGCCAGAAGTCATCGCCTACAGCTGCCGGGTAAACAGCCCCTGGAGTCCTCTTCGGCTTATTCCAAGCAATCCTTAACCACCTCGGCCAATCATCAGGCTCAGAATTGCCAGTGATTTTTACTACAATGTTAGCTTCAGGCTCACAGTCGGCATAAATGTCTTTGAATTTCGGCTCACGGTCAAAAGAATTTGTCATTAATCCTCTGGGATACTAATTAAAATGTTTCTTTTGCATTACCAAATTCTGTCCAGGCTCAATACAAAACCTGGCATCACTTCACCACAGTCGATCGAAGTCGGGGACTCCAATACCTCTGGCTCTTGCCCAGGTCGATAGATCTCTACCTGCTTATTTTTGGGATTGACGAGTAATCCCAGCTTCACTCCAAGCCGTTGGTATTCAGCCATTTTCTCTTGCAATGGTTTCAGGTTATCTTTTGTAGATCGTAGTTCGATTACAAAATCAGGAACAACAGGGCAAAGCTGCTCTAGGGAAATTCCTTCCATCCGAGACTTTTCGATCCAAGAGGTATCGGGGGATGGCTTTCCACCACCAATTGCAGTGAAATCATAACCACTTGAAGAATCACCCATTCTGCCTAAATCAGTTTGTCGATTCCAGTACCAAACTTGCCCAGATAAGTCTCCATTGCGCTCACCACTAACGAAAAACGCTGGAGCCATAACAATCAATTCTCTATTTGGGGTCAATTCAAGGCGTAGGTCTGGGTTATCGATACACAGGCGATCGAACTGCTCTGGCGTAACTGTGAGAGTTGTATTGCTAACATCAAGTAGCAATGGTTGAGTATCGACAGAAGTTGTAGGAACGGTAGCGACTGTCATAGAACCTCTAAACGCTGATGGTAAATGGTTTGCAACTGCTCAATTATATCACGGGGCGATCGACAATCCCAATTTTATCGGATATTTATCGGATGTACGAAAATTTATTCATAAAAGCAACCAATAATAGCTAAAATATATACTGTCACTAGTTTCTAGCTACTATCTCATCATATCTATGCTAATAATTATGATGCTATAATATACTGAAAATCAGCTATATCAGTGCTTTTAAGATGAAATTAGTGGGCTATGTTCGGGTATCAACGAATTCTCAAGCCGAAAACACCTCATTGCCGGAGCAGCGGGAGAAAATCGAGTCTTACTGCAATGCTTTCGGCCATCAGCTAGTCGAAATCTTTGAAGAGGTACAGTCCGGCAAGGATTCTGCTGGCCGCCCAATATTCGCCCAAGCTTTGCAGTCTGTCAAAACTAAAGCTGATGGCATCGTGGCCGTGAAACTCGACAGAATCGCCAGAAATACCCGCGATGTCCTGGCACTGGTCGAAGATGTTTTGAAGCCCGACAATAAATCCTTGGTGCTGCTGGATATTCAAGTTGACACTTCTACTCCAATCGGCAAAATGATTTTAACTGTGATGGCCGCTGTGGCTTCTTTGGAGCGCGATACCATTATCGAGCGTACTCAAGGTGGGCGAAAGGCTAAAGCCAGCAGTGGTGGATATGCTTACGGCTCCCCTCATTTTGGCAAGCGATCGGTAGGTACTGAATTAGTGGCTCATGATGATGAGTTGGAAACCATTGAAATCATTCGGAGGCATCGCAGGTCTGGTAAAAGCTATCAATCGATCGCTAAGTATTTGAATGAGAATGAAATCAAAATCAAGCGTGGTGGTAAATGGCACCCGGAGACGGTTAGTGTGGTTTGTAAGCGACAGGCTATGAGTAAGTAAACTGCATCCAAATACCTAGAAAACATCAATTAAGTTATTGAATTAGCGTGATATCAATGCTATCATTTTATTAAGTTAACCTTCTCACTTACGTAATAATCATGGCTAATTTAATCGTGCGTAATGTTGATGATGCGATCGCTAATGCCCTAAAAGTGCAAGCCAGCCAGCATGGAATCAGTGCCGAAGCAGAACATCGACGCATTCTAGAACAAGCTTTGCTACGCCCCAAGAAAAAACCATTTCTTGAAGCTCTTAGCCAGATTCCTGATGTCGGTAACGATAAGGATTTTGAGAGGGTTCAAGATCTACCAACCACGAATCCACTCGACTAATGTATTTACTAGATACAAATATTATCAGCGAGCTACGTAAACGAGATCGAGCAAACCCCGGCATCATTAATTTTTTTAGTCAGGTTGCCGAACAGGAGGCAATCTCCTACCTCAGCGTTATCACTATCGGTGAATTGCGTCGTGGGGTTGACATTATTCAATACCGAGGCGACTTTTCGCAAGCTAAGTCACTGGAAACCTGGCTGCAAAACATTCTCGATAGTTACGCTGAAAACATCCTCGATTTTGGCCAAGAGGAAGCTCAGATCTGGGGTCGGTTGCGTGTCCCTCATCCTGAGAATGCCCTCGATAAACAGATTGCCGCCACAGCGTTAGTTTATGACCTAACCCTAGTTACCCGAAATGTAAAGGATTTTGCTGCTACCGGAGTCACACTCCTCAACCCTTTCGAGTAACCAAATGAAGCAAATCCCCACTCTTCAAATCGAAAAAATCTGATCGGTGGGAACAATGAGTTAAAGAGTCTTAGCAATAAGTGCAGTGGTTTGTTGGCGATCGTATTAAAATAGGAACCATGGAAAATATCATTGATAACTACACAAAAATCAAGCAACTTGGTCACACCCACGGCGGTCGATCGACATGGCTAGCCCAAGATCAGCAAGGCTGCAAAGTTGTAGTGAAAGAATTCGTCTTCGGAAACGGTGAAGCCAGGTGGGGAGAGCTAAAAGCGATCGAGCAAGAAGCCAATACACTGGCAACGCTTAATCACCCCCAAATCCCCAAGCTTCTCGATCGCTTTGAAACAGAGCAAGGATACTCGATCGTAATGGAATATATCGAGGGCGAGACGCTAGCCTACCGCATCGGCTTCCGTGTTACTCAAGATCAGTTAATTGACATTGCCAAGCAAGCCCTGGAAATATTGGCTTACATCCACGATCGCAGTTTACTCCACCGAGATATTAAGCCCGAAAATATCATAATGGGTAGCGACGGCAAAGTTAATTTAGTGGACTTTGGCCTGTCTCGTAATCCAAATAATGTCGGCAGCAGCACAGCTTTGATGGGCACACTGGGATTCGCGCCGCCGGAGCAGTGGCGTGGAGTTTTCAAGCCAGCTTCGGATTTATATGCTCTGGGCGTGACGTTGGTTTGCTTGGCTACTGGGACAAGTACATCAGATGTGATTTCGTTGATTGCAAATGATAATTCACTGCGCTTCGACCTGCGTAGCCAGTACGGACAAGATTTTGATAAGTGGTTGCATGAGTTGACGGCAGCTGCGATTGGAGATCGATATCAAAGCGCTACAGAGGCGATCAATCGGATTGATTTTAAGTTGAGTGAATTCATCGAAATCGATCTGGCATGGTTCAATCGAGGGTAACAGTTTAGGAGCGATAGGTGTAACCTGAAGGCTTGTCATCAAAGCCCAGATTTAGAAACCAAAGCATGAGTTCAAGCCCATCAGTCGCAGCCAATTTACCCCCTAATAC
>JAGVCD010000239.1 GCA_020059425.1 Chamaesiphon sp.
GGGACTAGTCCCCAAACTTTTAGCTTCCATTCTTTGCGGGTGACATCGGGGGTTTGACCGTAGGTCATGATTGGAAAGTTGTTGGCCAGATATTGACCGGGTGGTACCCGTTCTTGTTCGGCAGGTTGGGGTTTATGAAAGAACTTACCAAGCATGGAAATAAAGAAAAGCGTTGAACTTTAACTAGTCTAACAAGCTTGTCTGGGATATTTTGTGTAGACTTTGATATATTTACGTAGTCTGAAGCTCTTGCTTTGTTCTACGTTTTCCAGAACTTGGAGTTTCTCACAATAACGGGGTTTTCTGATGACAAAAGCTATTCCTCCTGGTAGCCTAGGGCTGCCGGTAATTGGTGAAACCAGAGCGTTCTTTACCGAGCGAAATTTTGCCCTCAAGCGTCATGAACGCTATGGATCGGTGTTCAAGACCAATATCTTGGGGCAAACTACCATCTTCTTGCAAGGTGCCGATGGTAATCGCTTTATCTTGAGTAACGAAAATGATTATGTTCAGGTGTCTTGGCCGTCGAGTACCAAGCAACTTTTGGGAGCATCATCTTTATCTTTGCAAACCGGGCATCTGCACGCTAGCCGCCGCAAAATCCTGGCTCAGGCTTTTCAGCCCCGATCGCTATCGGGCTATGTAGAGGCGATGAATGCTATTAGCGATCGATATCTAGAGCGCTGGGTGCAACAGGGAACGCTGACTTGGTATCCCGAATTGCGGAACTATACGCTGGATATTGCTTGTAAGTTGTTAGTGGGGTTAGATAATGCGTCAACATCGAATCTGAGCCACCATTACGAAGTTTGGGTGGCGGGGTTATTTAGTGTGCCAGTGAATCTGCCTTGGACAGCTTTTGGGAAAGCCTGGCGGAGTAGAAAGAAGTTGCTGACAGAAATCGAGCAGTTAATTGGCGATCGGCAGCTGCTGACCACTCCCGCTCAAAATCGGGATGCCTTAGATTTATTATTAGCAGCGCGGGACGATCAAGGCCATGGTTTGCCCCTAGAAGAACTCCAGGAGCAGATGTTGACATTGCTATTTGCGGGGCATGAGACCTTGACATCATCCCTGGCTTCTTTATGTTTGTTATTAGCGCAGCATCCCCAAGTATTAGAGCGAGCTCGGCAAGAGCAAATGGAATTGAGTGATCAAACTTTGACGTTTGAAGCACTCAAGCAGATGCCCTATTTAGACCAGATTTTGCAGGAAGTTTTGCGAGTGATTCCACCGGTAGGAGGGGGTTTTCGGACAGTGCTCCAGAATTGTGAATATGGCGGTTTTCAGCTGCAAGCGGGTTGGCAATTGTTGTACCAAATCAACGCAACGCACCTCGATCCGCAAGTTTATCCTGACCCGCAGCAGTTTGACCCCGACAGGTTTGATGAAGCGCGAGCCGAAAATAAGCAAAAACCCTTTGCCTATCTGCCTTTTGGTGGCGGTTTACGGGAGTGTATTGGCAAAGAGTTTGCCCGCTTAGAAATTAAGTTATTCGCGGCCCGATTGTTGCGAGAATATCAGTGGGAATTATTGCCCGATCAGAATTTAGAAATGGTGGTGATTCCTACTCCCAAAACCAAAGATGGGTTGAAGGTTAAGTTTAAAAAGTTATAAAAAATTCTTTCGCATTATTTTTAAGTTATGGCAACTACTACTTTAGGCCGCACCAATATTCCTGTAACTCCGCTAGGCTTTGGCACCTGGGCTTGGGGTGATAGTTTGTTTTGGGGCTACGGTCAGGATTATGGCGAAGCCGAACTGCGTTTAGCTTTTCAGGCAGCCGTAAATAAAGGCATCACCTTTTTTGATACTGCCGAAATTTATGGCTTCGGCAAATCGGAGGAATTGTTGGGGAAATTTGTCAAAGAAACCCCTACTACTACTCAAATTGCTACGAAGTATATGCCATTGCCTTGGCGCTGGCGATCGACCGATGTCACTGATGCTGTGACCGCTAGTTTAAAAAGATTGCAGATGTCCTCGATCGATCTTTATCAAATTCATTTTCCCTTTACCCTACTTTTAAGCCAAACAGCTATGCTGAATGCTCTAGCTGATGAAGTGCAGCAAGGCCGCATTAAGTCGATCGGCGTGAGTAATTACAGTGCAGCCCAAATGCACGAAGCTCACCAAATCTTGGCACAGCGAGGTATTCCCTTAGCAGTGAATCAGATGCGTTATTCACTGATTACCCGAGAAATTGAAAACAATGGAGTCTTAGCAGCAGCACAGAAATTGGGAGTAACCATTTTGGCTTACAGTCCGCTAGCCCAAGGTCTGCTGACAGGTAAATATGATGGGAGTAATGTGCCGAACGGCCCCCGGAGTTGGGATAAACGGTTTCAGACTAGTGGATTAGTGAAGTTACAGCCAGTATTGGATCGGTTAAGATTCCTGGGACAAAAATATGATAAAACTCCGGCACAGGTGGCTTTGAATTGGTTGATTGCTCAACCAGGGGTAATTCCCATTCCGGGGATTAAGAATGCGGCTCAAGTGGAGCAAAATGCTGGGGCTTTAGGCTGGGAATTGACAGCAGTAGAAGTTATAGAACTGAGACAAGCGGCTAGCTAGTTTTGCTTAACTAGTTATAATTAAAGTTATCGCAACCAAATTAGTTGACTATTGGTAATATTTAGTACATGAGCAATGACTAGCAAAAGCTTTGATCTTAATCTTCCTGGTTATCGGGTGATACAGGAGCTAGATCGAAATCCAAAAACTATCGTGTATCGCGCTTTAGTAAATGGATTAGACTGGGGAGCAGCCGATCGAACTGTAATTATTAAACTATTATCATCAACATATCCAACTGCTCAGGAACTGGTTAATTTTCGACACCAGTACACAATTTCTAAAGATCTAGATTTTCCAGGAGTATTACGGGTATACGATTTAGAAGAAGTCGCTGGCAGCTATGCGCTCGTGATGGAAGACTTTGGAGGTACATCCTTAGCAAATTATATCCAAACACATTCTCTCCTTTTAGCAGATGTTTTGCACATCATGATCCAACTGGTCGATACTTTACAGGCTCTTGGAAAACGGCGGATCTTACATAAAGACATTAAACCATCGAATATTTTAATTAATCCTAATACCAAACAAGTGAAGCTGATTGACTTTGGAATTGCGTCCCTATTACCACGCGAAACTCCAGAAACCCTTCATCTTCAAGGCTTAGAAGGAACCCTAGCTTATATATCTCCTGAACAAACAGGGCGCATGAATCGGGGAATTGATTATCGCACAGATTTTTATTCCTTAGGAATCAGCTTATACGAACTTCTGACTGGCCAATTGCCGTTTGAATCAGCGGATCCGCTGGAATTAATTTATTGTCATTTAGCCCAGATCGCGGTACCAGTCCATCTCATCAATCCAGATGTGCCTGTAGTTATCTCCCATATTGTTGCCAAATTAATGGCAAAAAATGCCGAAGATCGCTATCAAAGTGCCTTAGGCATCAAATTTGACTTAGAAGAATGTTTGCAACAATGGCAGGAGACAGGAATAGTTGAGGAATGGCCGATCGGACAGCGAGATATAGGCGACAGGTTTATCATTCCTGACAAACTTTATGGGCGAACCACTGAGGTAGAAGCTTTACTAAGTGCTTTTACTCGTGTCAGTCAAGGGCAGACCGAATTGATTTTGATTGCGGGCTCTTCCGGGATTGGTAAAACTGCGGTGATTAATGAAATCCACAAACCAATCGTCAAACAACATGGTTATTTTATTAAAGGTAAATTCGATCAATTTAATCGAAATATTCCTTTTAATGCCTTAATTCAGGCTTTTCGCGATTTAATCGGGCAATTGTTTAGTGAAAGCGATGCCCAATTAGCTGATTATAAAAATAAAATTCTCACAGCCGTGGGGAAAAATGGCCGAATGCTGTTAGAAGTAATTCCCGAATTAGAGCGAATTATTGGTTCTCAACCGCCAGTGGCAGAATTAGTCGGTATGGCGGCACAGAATCAGTTTAATCTGTTATTTCAAAAATTTGTGGGGGTATTTGCTACAGCAGCATATCCTTTAACAATCTTTTTGGATGATTTACAGTGGGCAGATTTGGCTTCACTCAAATTGATTAAATTATTACTTGCTGACACCAGACATTTTTTATTATTAGGAGCATATCGAGATCATGAGGTTTCCTCGTTTCATCCGTTACAGTTAATGCTGCAGGAATTGCAAAAAGCCGGGACAATCATCAAGACTATTACCTTGGCTCCATTGGCTTTTGAGGATACTAATCAATTGGTGGCAGATACCTTGCATTGTGATCTGGAAACAGCTCAACCTTTAACAAGGTTGATCGATCTCAAAACCAAAGGCAATCCCTTTTTTACTACCCAGTTTCTCAAAGCATTACATGCTGATCGACAGATTACCTTTAACCCTGATGGCTACTGGGAATGTGATCTTGTGCATGTTCAATCTCTAGCCATCACTGATGATATTGTTACATTTATGGCAGAGCAGTTACAAAAACTACCTAGCCAAACCCAGCAGGTAATCAAACTAGCTGCCTGTATCGGTGACAGGTTTGATATCGACACTCTCGCCATTATTGCCGAACAACCCCGCTTGAATACTGCCACTGCTCTCTGGCAGGGATTACAAGCAGGATTAATTCTACCTACCAGTCAGATTTATAAATTTTTTCAACCATCACAAGCGAAAGTCTCGACACAATCTTCCAACTTTTCAGTATCCATCAGTAAGTTATCTTTACAGGAAAACTTACATTCCTCTGGACTACCACCTCTCAATTCATCCTATCGATTCCTCCACGATCGAGTACAACAGGCGGCTTATTCTTTAATTCCGCTAAGTAAACAACAGCAAATGCATCTGCAAATTGGAAGATTGCTATTAGCTAATACTGCAAAAAAACAAAAATCGAAAAGATTGTTTGAAATTGTTAATCACTTTAACATAGCGAGAAATCTATTCCGGCAGCCAGCAGAGCGAGAAATACTCGCACAACTGAATTTTGAAGCCGCCCAAAAAGCCAGATCTTCAACTGCTTACCATGCTGCCTTTAACTATGCACAAATCGGGATTAGCTTACTTGGAGAACTAGGCTGGAAACAGCAATATCGGCTAACGTTATGCCTCCATGAAACTCTCGCTGAATCTGCTTTTCTCAATGGCAATTTTGAAATAGTACCTAAGTTAGTACAAGTAGTCTTCGATCGTGTTCAAACCCCCTTAGATAGATTCAAAACCTATGAAACGATCATTCAATTTCATATCCTTCAAAAACAGTATCAACAGGCGATTGATCGGGGCTTAGAAATTTTGTGCCAATTGGGTGTTGAATTATCTCCCCAACCCAGTAAATTAAACCTGGTGATTGAACTAGCTAAAACTAAACTTGCCTTACGAGGTAAATCAACCGAACAGTTAATAGCTTTGCCAGCAATTATCACACCAGAACAAAGATCACTATTGCGAATTTTAGCTCTTTCGATTATTCCAGCTTTTTTATCTTCACCAGACTTGATGGTGATGTTAGTAATGAAGGGGATTCAGTTAACATTGCGGTATGGAAACACTTCTTTTGCTGCTAGCTTTTATGCTGCTTATGCGGCGATTCTTGCCAACATTGGCGACTTTCAGCAGAGCTATGAGAGTGGGCAACTAGCACTTACGTTAGTCGATCGTTTTGATAATTTAGAAATAGCCGCTAAGGTTAAAGCTACCACGCCGTGGTTTTCCATTTTGTGGAGACAGCCGTTGCGAGCGGGGATTCCAATTGTCGAGGAAAGCATCACAATGGCAATAGAAAGCGGCAATCTGACTTCTCTGGGTTTGGGTGCCTCTCTTTCAGTAGTTATGATGTTTTATTCGGGGATTTCTTTACATGAAATTGCGGATAAATTGCCGGAGATAGAGCAATTCATTATTCGATCTAAAGATGAATTTAGTCATCAATTATTCAAAATAATATCGCGAGTATTTAACAATTTGCGAGAAAGTTCTGCACAGCCATCCATTTTAGCTGGCGTTGCGGCTGATGAAATAGCATTGATAGCGCAGTTAAAAGATCGAGGTGAAATCATTGCCCTAAATATTATATATACAGGAAAAAAAATATTAGCTTACATATTTGAAGATATTCCGGTTGCCATAAGTGCTGTCAATGCCCAACTGCCCTATGAGTCTGCAAATACTGGTATTACTCAAGGCAATATCTTCGATGCACTCACTCGGTTAGCAGCCTATCCTGAAAGTAGCGATCGAATCAAAACCCAACTACTTAAACAGGTCCTCAACACTCAACATCAATTAGCCAAACGTGCTAAATTGATGCCTGGAAATTTTCAGCACAAATATGATTTAGTTACTGCCGAAAAATGTCGAGTATTGGGCGACTTTACGACCGCGATTGAATTGTATGATCGAGCCATTGTTGGAGCTAGAAAGTATCAATATCTCCATGAAGAAGCGATCGCTAACGAATGCGCTGCCAAGTTTTACCGTGCTCGGGGTCAATCACAAATGGCAGCTTATTATATGCAGTCGGCTTACTATTGTTATGCTCGCTGGGGAGCCAATGCCAAAACTAATGATTTAGAACAACGCTATCCCGAATTACTGAGGGTGGATAATTAAGAAAAATTTCGCCAATATCAATTTACTGTTTAATTTTTATCCAGAAATGCAAGTGAGAGCGGTGTATATATTAGATAATATATGCGATCAATCTGAGAATGAGAAATGAGACAGCCGGATATAGGTGCGATTTCTACAGCTTTTAACTTTGAGGCTGCTGGTTATCAGGTGATTGAAAAACTTTCCCATCAAGGGAAAGTAGTAGTTTATCGTGCCAAGGTAATCTATCCTAGATCGAGCAGAACTACAGACACTGTTGTTATCAAACTATTATCATCGACGGATGCAACTTATCAAGAGTTGGTAAATTTCCGCAATCAATATACGATTGTCAAGCAGATAAATTTACCAGGAGTCGTGCAGGTATATAGTCTCGAAGATTTCGAGGCTGATGTGGATGGATTGCCCCTGCGTGGCTATGCGCTAGTAATGGAAGATTTTGGGGGCGTGTCTTTAAATCGGTATGCGCGAGAGCAGATCCTCGAATTAGGGGAAGTACTAGAAATTGCGATTCAGCTTGCCGATACTTTACACTCACTTGGACAGCAGAGAATCTTACATAAGGATATCAAACCTTCCAATATTTTAATTAATCCCACTACTAAACAGGTGAAAATAATTGACTTTGGCATCGCTTCACTATTGCCCAAAGAAACACTGGAAACCCGCAATCTGAATGGTTTAGAAGGAACTCTCGCCTATATTGCCCCCGAACAAACCGGACGGATGAATCGGGGAATCGATTACCGCTGCGACTTTTATAGTCTAGGTGTGACCTTATACGAGCTATTTACGGGGAAATTACCCTTTCAGGCGGAGGATACCCTCGGCTGGGTGTATTGTCACCTTGCCCATATAGCCGTACTAGCACATCGCGTCAATCCAAATGTGCCCAAATCGATCGCCCAAATTCTCGCCAAATTAATGGCGAAAAATGCCGAAGATCGCTATCAAAGTGCCTTAGGTATCAAATTTGATCTGAAGGAGTGTTTACGGCAGTGGCAGGCAACAGGAACGATCACTGCATTTGAGATAGCCCAGGGGGACTATAGCAGTCGCTTCACGATACCCGAACGTCTGTATGGACGTGAAGTTGAGATCCAAACTTTGGCAACTGCTTTCGATCAAGTAGCCGCCGGAAGCAGCAAATTGATGCTAGTTGCCGGATCTGCGGGGGTAGGGAAAACTGCCGTCATCAATGAGATTCACAAATCGATTGTCCGACAACGCGGTTATTTTATTAAAGGTAAATACGACCAATTAAATAGAAATATTCCGTTTAGTGGTTTCATTCAAGCATTTAGAAGCTTAATCGACCAATTATTTAGCGAAAGCAATTCTCAACTAGCCGATTGGAAGAGCCAGATTTTGGCGGCGGTAGGGAAAAATGGTCGAGTTTTGCTCGAAGTAATTCCCGAATTAGTCCAAATTATCGGTGCTCAACCACCTGTGGCCGAACTGGTAGGCATGGCAGAGCAGAATCGGTTTAATCTATTGTTGCAAAAGTTTGTGGGGATATTTGCGAAAGCGGAGCATCCTTTAACAATTTTTCTGGACGATTTACAGTGGGCAGATTCAGCTTCGCTCAAATCGATCAATTTATTACTATCCGGTACTGAATATTTATTACTGTTAGGAGCGTATCGAGATAATGAGGTACCCCAATTTCATCCGTTAATGTTGACGCTGCAACAATTGCAAAAAACAGATGCAATTATCAACACAATTTTATTAGCACCTCTGGCTGTTGAGGATACCAATCGATTGATTGCTGACACCTTACATTGCGATTTGGATACAGCGAAACCGCTCACAAACTCGATCGACCTCAAAACTCAAGGCAATCCCTTTTTTACCACCCAATTTCTCAAAGCCTTGTACGAGGATGGCGAGATTACCTTTAACTCTGACGGCTACTGGGAATGTGATCTCGCCCGCATCCAATCTTTGTCGATCACTGATGATGTTGTAGAATTTATGGCGGAACAGTTAGAAAAATTACCAAGTGAAACGCAAGAGGTAATCAAATTAGCTGCATGTATCGGTGACAGGTTCGATCTCGATACCCTCAAGACTGTCTCCAAACAATCCCATCTCCATACGGCTACTGCTCTCTGGCAAGGATTGCAATCAGGGTTGATTCTGCCAACTAGTCAGATTTATAAATTCTTTCAACCGCAACATAGCCAAGAAATCGAACTAGATGATTCCAGTGGATCTCCCAATCCTGGTGAATTGATCGCAGCAGCTAAATCACAAGGATCGATCGGCGAACTGTCTTTAGAATGGAAATTAAATACTTCCTTCTCATTCGATCCTAATTCAACCTACCGCTTTCTGCACGATCGAGTCCAGCAAGCTGCTTACTCCCTGATTCCTCAGCACCAAAAACGGCATATCCACTTACAAATAGCCCGATTACTATCCGCTAACACACCCAATCTTTACCAGTCAGATCGGCTATTAGAAATCGTTAATCACTACAATCTGGCGATGGATTTACAGCCAGACATGAAGATCGATTTAATGGATGAACTCGCCGAACGCCAACATCTGGCGAAACTAAACCTCCTAGCCGCTCAGAAAGCCAGAGCCTCAACTGCTTATGCTGCCGCGTTTAATTATGCACAAATCGGTGCAAAAATTCTCGGTACGATTGGTTGGCAAACAGCTTATCAACTCACCCTCAGTCTGCATGAAATTCTTGCTGAAGCCGCCTTTCTCAATGGTGATTTAGCCATAGTATCGGTCTGGACCCAAGTAGTCTTAGATCGCGTTCAAAAACCATTAGATCGCGTTAAAACCTATGAGACGATCATCCAATTTCATCTGCTCCAAAAACAATATCAACAGGCGATCGATCGGGGTTTAGAAATTCTCCGCCAATTGGGTGTTAAATTATCAGCCCAACCCAGCAAATTAATTCTCGTGGGTGAATTGGCTAAAATTAAGATCGGTATTTGGGGTAAGTCTAATCAAGATTTATTAGCGATACCAGAAACATTAGATCCTGTGCATACAGCTCCATTAAAGATTTTAGATTCGTTGATGACTCCATCGTTTTTTGTATCAGAAGAGCTGATGGTAGTTTTGGCAACAACGGGCATTCATCTGACTTTGCGGCATGGGAATACACCCTGGGCGGCGAGTTTTTATCAAACTTATTCGATCATTCTCGCGAGTTTAGAAGAATTAAAACAAAGTTATCAGATCGGCCAAATAGCAAATGTACTGAGCGATCGCTATGGCAACTTGGCAATTACAGCTAAAATCAAAACTGCTTGGCCGTGGTTTTCCCAACTATGGCAAGAAGATTTTCGGGCGGGGATTCCGATCGTCGATGAGAGTATTATGGCGGCGATCGAAAGTGGTAATCTCACATTTGCGGGAATAGGTGCCTATACTTCGATTTTGATTAGATTTTATGCAGGTGTTTCCTTAGATGAAATCGCGGATCGGATCCTAGAAATTGAGGACATTATCGTCCGATCTAAAGATGAATCTAGTCAGCAATTATTTAGGATCGAAAGCCAAAAAATAGCCAATTTACGGCAGACTTCCAGTAGGCCTTATCAAGTATTTGGCAGCGATCTAGATGAGCAAGTAGAAATCGCCAAATGGCAACAAAATGGTGAAGTTAGTTCGCTATGCTCGGTATATGGTGTGAAAACAATATTGGCTTATACCTTTGAAGATATGACCACTGCGTTAAGCTATACAGATGCATTGCTAGCCTATCCAGTATCTGGTATTACCAAGGCTTCGATTTTTGATGCACTGATTCGGTTAGCAGTCTATCCTCATAGTAGCGATCGAGTCAAAACCCAACTGCTTAAACAGGTCCTCAACACTCAACATCAATTAGCCAAACGTGCTAAATTGATGCCTGGAAATTTCCAACATAAGTATGATTTAGTTACGGCGGAAAAATGTCGGGTGTTAGGCAATTTCACCACCGCAATGGAATTGTACGATCAAGCTATTATGGGAGCTAGAAAGTATAAATATCTCCACGAAGAAGCGATCGCTAATGAATGCGCCGCTAAATTTTATCGCGCTTGGGGTAAAGAAAACATTGCGACTACCTATATGCAGTCAGCCTACTATTGCTATGCACGATGGGGGTCTAAAGCCAAAACCAATGATTTAGAACAACGCTATCCTGAATTGCTGAGGCTGGCGGATAGTTAAAAAAGTACTCCCCGATAGATCGGCTAATTGGCGATCGAACAAAACTAACCCAACAGTTATAATAAGAATGCAATTGCTGACAATACTGAGGGCACAATTGGGTGTTTGCATCATCAGGCATGACCACAACAAGTTTCGATTTCAATCTTCTCGGCTATCAAATAATCGAGGAGTTATCCCAGGATTCAAAAACAGTCGTGTATCGTGCTCGCTTACTAACACAGAAGGCAAGAAGTCCGCAAGCATCAGAACCGTTTCAAGATGCCAATACTGTAATTATCAAAGTCTTATCGTCGCCATACCCCACCTATCAAGAGCTGGTCAATTTCCGACATCAATACACAATCGCCAAAAACCTAGATTTACCAGGAGTCGTGCGCGTACATAGTCTCCGGGAATTAGATCTGTGCTATGCGCTGGTGATGGAAGATTTTGGAGCCGTGTCTTTAGCTAAGTACGCAGAAGAGTGTGTTTTAGAGTTACCAGATGTTTTGACTATTGCTATTCAACTGACTGATACTCTAGAGGCACTGGGTCAACAACGAATTATTCACAAAGATATTAAACCGTCGAATATTTTAATTAATCCTCACACTCAAGAAGTAAAGCTAATTGACTTTAGTATCGCGTCACGATTAACCCACGAAACTCAAGATATTCTCCATCCGAGTTGTTTGGAAGGTACCCTTGCTTATATCTCTCCTGAACAAACAGGCCGAATGAATCGGGGTATTGATTATCGAACTGATTTTTATGCTTTGGGAGTCACCTTATACCAACTTCTGACCGGTAAATTGCCCTTTGAGGCAGACAATTCGTTAGAGTTAGTCCATTGTCATTTGGCACAAATTGCCGTACCAGTTCATCTGATCAATTCAAATATCCCGGTAAACGTCTCCCAAATTGTTGCCAAACTTATGGCGAAAAATGCTGAGGATCGCTATCAAAGCGCGATGGGTATCAAATATGACCTAAGTGATTGTTTACAGCAGTTATGGCAGACGGGCAAGGTTGACAACTTGAAGATTGGGCAGCGAGATCTGAGCGATAGGTTTGTGATCCCAGAACAACTTTATGGACGGGGAAGTGAGGTCAAAACTTTGCTGAAGTCCTTTGCTCGCGTTACAGAGGGTGGGAAAGAACTAATGCTAGTAGCAGGCTGTTCGGGAATTGGGAAAACAGCGGTGATCAATGAAGTTCATAAACCAATTACCCGTCAACAGGGATATTTTATTAAAGGTAAATTTGACAGGTTAAATCGAAATATTCCCCTCTCAGCATTCGTCGCAGCCATCCGCGATTTAATTGGACAGCTTTTAAGTGAAAGTGATGACCAACTAGCAATTTGGAAAAGCAAAATCTTGACAGCCCTGGGTGGTAACTGTCGATCAATCATTGACTTCATTCCCGAATTAGAGCAAATTATCGGACATCAAGACTCCTCCACAGAATTAGTTGGTAATGCCGCCGAAAATCGATTTCGGTTATTATTTCAAGACTTTATTACAGTGTTTGCGACCCAGACCCAACCCTTGGTATTGTTTCTAGATGATTTGCAGTGGGCAGATTTGGCTTCTCTACAAATGATTCGTCAACTGTTAACTCAGGATGTCGAACATTTACTAATTTTAGGAGCCTATCGAGATAACGAAGTTCGATCAGCTCATCCCTTAATTTTGATGCTTAAGGAACTGGAGCAAGCGGCTATAATTGTCAACACAATAGAATTGCATCCTCTGAGCCATCAAGATGTCAACCAATTGGTGGCCGATACTTTGCATTGCGATCGAGTTCTGGCACAACCACTGAGCAAATTGATTGATCGCAAAACCCAAGGAAATCCCTTCTTTAGTACCCAATTT
The DNA here is from genome assembly GCA_020059425.1 of Chamaesiphon sp. The sequence continues at coordinate 12,684 of JAGVCD010000239.1, forward strand.
CTCAAAGCACTGCATCGCGATGGATACATCAAGTTCGATCGCGATGCATCTCTGCAAGAGAATCGCACAACAGGATATTGGCAATGCGATCTTAGTCAAATCGAACTCAAAAGTTTGACTGATGACGTAGTAGAATTCATGGCAGAACAATTGCAAAAACTTGTCCCAGCCACGCAAGAGATCCTAAATTTAGCAGCATTTCTGGGTTCTCAATTCGATCTCCAAACACTAGCAATGATAGCCGAGCGAACCGAGCAAGAAATAGCAGCAGCACTATGGCCAGCTCTACAAAATGGCTTAGTTATTCCCCTAGATCGACTCTACAAATTCTTTCAATCTGATTCTCCATCGGTTATCCATTCCCCCTTCACTGAAGTTAACCTCACAACCGCTTTTTCACCTCCCCCTTTATCTTCCTTTCGATTCCTTCATGATCGCGTTCAACAAGCAGCCTATTCTCTCACCCCTGCCGCTGCATCAGCCTTACTTCATCTCAAGATCGGGCGATTGCTAAGAGATCGAACACCCACAACCGAATTAGAATTACAACTATTTCCGATTATCAACCAACTTAATCATGGCGTTACTCTGATTACTATTGAAGACGAGCGAGAACAGCTCGCACAGCTCAACTGGCGTGCTGCCAAAAAAGCCCGAGCATCCGCCGCCTACGCTGCGGCCATGAGCTATCTCAATACTGGGTTAGAGCTGTTAGCTCCACAATGTTGGCAAAACCAATACGATCTTAGCCTGCAATTACATCAACTAGCGACTGAAGTTGCCTATCTTTTGGGTGACTATTCCCAGATGACAATACTGATGGAAATAGGGCTAAAACAGGCCACAAACCACTTAGATCGATCAAAATTCCATGAGACTCAAATTCTGGCGCTGGTAGCTCAAGATCAGGCCAGAGCAGCGGTAAATTATGCTCGCAAAATCCTGCCTAGTTATGGTGTAGAGCTACCCCATCATCCATCAAACTTCAGAACCACATTAGAATTTTTTCAAACCCTCTACCGGATGGCCGGAAAAACGCCTAGGGATTTGCTGGCATTGCCCCAGATGACTGATTCGTATAAGTTGGCCGGATACAATATTCTCAATATTATCGGGGCAGCAGCGCAACGGAGTATGCCAGAGATTCTCCCCTTCATTACTTTTAGGGGCATCGCCCTTTCTCTGCGCTATGGCAATATTCCAAGATCGTCAATGGGCTACACAATTTATGCTTTCTTGTTGTGTGAAAAACTTGGTCGCGTCGATGCAGGATATGCCATGGGTAAGGCAGCGATCTCCTTATGTTATCAACATTCCTCTCGGGAATCTTTAGGTTTTACCTTATTTCTCTGGAATCGTTTTGTGGCGTATCGAAAAGAATCTCAGCGAACATTATTACCATTGCTACTGGAGGCATATCAGGTCAGCTTGGATGCTGGAAATAACGAGTATGCAGCTTATAGTCTCTGTACTTATTTAGGACAAAGCTATGAAATCGGCCAAAATTTGGTGGAATTGCAACAAGAGGCCATTTCTTACCAGAGCACATTTGCCAAACTTCAACAGAAATCTATTACCAGTATTTATAATCTCAACTGCCAGGTACTCATAAATCTAACTAAGGGGGTAGAAGATTCTATTCGAATTATGGGTTGTTTCTTTGACGAAAATACAATTACTGAAGACGATTTACAACTACAAACTTATACTGCCATCAGAAAACTAGAACTAGCGGTATTATTTGATCGATCTGACATCGCTATGGAACAAATCCAGGTTGTGAAAAGGCTTTCCGGTACAATCGAAGGCACATTTAATAAGAGTGTGATCTGTTTTTATGAAGCAATCATTCATTTGGCACGGTATCCCCATCTAAGTAAATATCAACAGCGAGTTACTCTTACCAAAGTCAAAAAAATCTGCCGACATTTGACTAAACTAGGCAAATTATCACCGCTAAATTATTAACAAAAAGCAGTTCTAGTTACTGCTGAATTGCTGCGAGTACAAGGTAAATTTAATCAAGCTACCGAAGTCTATGATCGAGCGATCACCACGGCCAAAGCTAGTGGTTGTATTCAAGAAGAAGGCTTCGCCAACGAATGCACAGCTAAGTTTTATCAAGCTCTGGGCAAAGAAAAAATCGCCGCTATTTATATGCAGTCAGCTTACTATTGCTATGCTCGCTGGGGAGCTAAATCCAAAACCAAAGATTTAGAAAAACGCTATTCCTATCTGCTGGATTCAATTTTGCGCCAAACACAATCACCAGCTTTCGATCCCCTGGCGACCTTAGCGACCATTACCAACTCTAGTCATGATCGATCACCTGTTAAGAGCTTCGACTTAGTGTCGGTCATTCAGTCTGCCCAAACTCTCACTAGTACACTAGAAATCAAAGAATTAGTTCAACAATTACTCCAAATTATCCTGGAAAATTCTGGAGCCCAAACCTGCATGTTGGCTCTGCCCGCTGGAGATAAATGGCAAATCCAATCTATGGCCACAGTCCACAAAACCAACTCGACCAGCACTCAAGCTGGACAGCCCGTGACTAATGACTTGGAATACCCTGAAAAATTAATTTATTGGGTTAAAAATACGCAGACCACCCTAGTATTTGATGCTCGTAAACCACCAACGATCAACGGCACAACAGCAGCATTTATCAATGATCGATATCTGCTCGAACATCAACCTCAAAGCATATTTGTACTGCCAATTGCTAAGCAAAATCGGGTTCTAGGAGTTGTCTATATTGAGCATCGTCATACCTCCGATTTGTTTACAAATAGTAAAACTACCGCAATTTCTTTTCTTTGTAGTCAAGCTGCGATCGCCTTAGAAAACGCCAATCTCTACCGAGAATCGCGCCAAGCTCAGACTGATTTAGCTGCGTCCAGACAAAAATACTACGATCTAATTCAATCTAGTGATGGGGTCGTCTGGGAATACGATCTAATCCAAGAGCGGTTGACCTTTGTTAGCGATCGGATCGTGGCATTACTAGGTTATCCTCTCTCCAGCTGGTTGTCTCAACCAAATCTTGTGCAGACCTTCGTCTACCCAGAAGATATCGAACTGGTAATGGATGTTTATCTGTCAGCTATCGAACAGCGTCAAAGATCGGAAGCGGAATATCGACTAATTACTGCCGACGGTAGAATTGTTTGGACTTACGATGTTTTCACGCCAGTTTATGACGTAAATAATCGTCCAGTAGCAATTAATGGTTTATCGATCGATATTTCCGAGCGCAAGCAAGTAGAGATCGAACTCCAGCACACTAACGATCGCTTAGAATTAGCTAACACCGAATTACTGCGCGCAACCCAGCTCAAAGATGATTTTCTAGCCACCATGAGCCATGAACTGCGTACCCCATTAAACGCGATTTTGGGTATGGCTGAGATTTTACAAGAAGAAGTCTTTGGTTCTGTGAACAAGCGTCAACTCAAATCTTTGCTATCGATCGAATCTAGTGGCAAACACTTATTGTCATTAATTAATGACATGCTCGATGTCTCCAAAATTTCGGCAGGGAAACTCACCCTAGATATTACTACCGTCAATATTTTGCATTTGTGCAACTCCAGTATCTCCTTTATTAAACAACAAGCCATCGCCAAAAAAATTGGATTAGATCTGCAGTTACCCTCAGCCATTGGTAAAATTGCCGTTGATGAGCGACGAATGCGCCAGGTGCTAATAAACTTGCTCGATAACGCCGTAAAATTTACGCCCAAAGGCGGTTGGATCGAACTATGTGTCACAAAATCGGTAGATGAGGACTGGATCGAGTTTGCCGTCGTCGATACCGGTATTGGGATCGCTACCGCCGATCTCAACAAACTATTCCAACCATTTATCCAGCTCGACAGCAGCCTCAGTCGCCAGTATGAAGGCACCGGATTAGGATTAACCCTTGCCCAGCAAATTGTGGAACTACATGGTGGTAACATTAGAATTGAAAGTAAAGTGGGACAGGGCAGTTGTTTCATAGTTCGCTTACCTCCAACATGTTTTGTGACTGAGCCAGATAGCGACGATCTATTGCCAATGCTTGGCCTAGTTACAACTCCCCCAGATATTGATTTGGTGGAGTTTTGCAGAGAAGAAATTTCTGCGTCACCACTCATTTTGTTAGCGGAAGATGATCAAGAAAATATTAATGTACTGTCGATATTTTTAACCGCTAAGGGATACCGTACGATTTTGGCCAGAAATGGACAGGAAGCTATTACTATTTTGGAAGGATGTATTAACGGAATTGTTCAGCAAGATCTTCCTGACTTGATTTTGATGGATATTCAAATGCCCGGCATGGATGGACTAGAGGCGATTACCTGGATTCGCCAAAAACCCAAATTAGTAAATATTCCGATCATTGCTGTTACATCCTTAGCCATGAAAGGCGATCTAGATCGCTGTCTAGCCGCTGGCGCTACCGATTATTTATCTAAACCAGTACCACTCAAGCAGCTCAATCTAAAGATTCAAGAGTTACTAAAATTTAATTGATACTTCAAAGTAAGCATAACCAATCATAACCATGCCTCTAGAAGAAAGTTTTTTTCAACCAATTTTCAATATTCCTGTAGCACTTTATCGGTTTGAAATTGCTGTTGATGGTACTCATCAGCTCCAGTATGTCAGCGCTAGATTTTTTGAATTGTTTGAAATTCCAGTAACCACTGCCTTAACGGATGTGGCTAGTTTGTTTGATCGCATCTTGATCGAAGATCGTCCGGGATTTCATCGATCGAGAATGGACTTTACGGCCAGTGAGCAACGTTGGAATTGGGAAGGGCGATGGATTATGCCTTCAGGTAAAGTTGAATGGATGCGAGCCGAATCTAGGCAAACATGTTTGCCTGACAGTTCGATCGTTTGGGATGGTATTTTGATAAATATTAGCGATCGCAAACAGGTTGAAGAAAAACTCTATCTGACTAACCAAGAATTGATTGTCGCAACCCAACGAAAAGACGAGTTTATCGCTCGCATTAGTCATGAAGTTAGGACTCCGCTAAATACAATTCTAGGCATGTCAGATATTTTAAAAGAAGAAATTTTTGGTGTTCTTGATCGACAGCAACTCGAATCACTGCTAACGATCGATCGAAGTGGAGAGCAATTGTTATCACTCATGAATGATATTCTCGATATCTCGAATATTTCTCAAGGAAAATTAGAGCTCAACTTTACCAACGTGGCTGTTTTAGCATTATGCAACTCTAGTTTGACTTTTTTCACACAACAAGCGCTCGATAAACAAATTCAATTAAATCTTCAGGTATCACCAGGAATTGACAACATTGAAGTTGACGAACGGCGAATACAGCAGATATTAACAGAATTACTAAGTAATGCAGTTAAGTTTACGCCTACTGGTGGTTCTGTCATTCTCAGCGTGACCAGGCAGGAACAGAACAACGATAGTTGGATTGATTTTGCTATTACCGATACGGGGATTGGGATTTCTTCTGATGATCTTGATACGATCTTTCAACCTTTTGTTCAAATTGATCGTAAGTTAAATCGCCAATATGTTGGTGCTGGCTTAGGGTTATCATTAGCCCAACAGCTGGTCGAGCTTCATGGTGGTAGAATAATCCTCAAGAGTGAAATAGGTTGTGGTAGTTGTTTTACAATGCGTTTGCCAGAAATAGGCTTGACTATGAATCGAGAATTTGTACCATTCAATCGACGAATTGGTGATGATATTAACGAACAATTTTTCAATTAGGTTAGTCATCCTTTAAGTATGTTGGAGATGATTTTCATAAACCCTAATTGACCATTGATCAAACAGGCTGTTTTGACACCACCCATCATGGAGCCAACAATTCCTGGTGAAAAGGTATCAGTTCCCGTCAAGTACAAATTTTCAATGGGTGTTTTCGCCGCAATCCAGGGTTGTTCTAACCGTGCAGGAATACAGGGTATGCCATAAATTGAACCCCGATCACTAGCATTAAAATGTTCGGTAGTGAGGGGCGTGGAGAGTTCAGCATATTCGATTAAATCTTGAAATCCTGGATAATGACTCTCGACAAACTTAATTAATGAATCGGTGATTTGGGATTTGATTTCACTATAGTCATTGCCGCGCCTGCGCCAATTCTTCTCCTGCCATTGCAAAAAGCTGTCATAGTTAGCGGCTGAGATTATTTCGGCGGTATGTCCTTGGGCGGAAGGGTTCTTTAGAGATGGAAATGATAAATAACAAAATTGAGGTAAATCATCTTGTTCGATCGATCTAGCTTGCCCAGTTTCTTCATGATTGTAGTTATTGTAAATCCAGTGATTTTCTCCTTCAAACCCGAGTTTTTGGGCACTTTCTTTTAATCCTAAATATAGGGTGAAGATAGGCTCTCCTTTGGGAAAAGAATAGATAGATTCGCGATAAGGTAGTACAATACTAGATGGAATCAACTTCAAATAGGTGTTGAAAGCCCCCGCATCGGACACAATTATTGGTGCTTGAAAAACTTCAATTTCTCTGTCAGAATGTCCAGCATTCTGAACTTTCACCCCTGTGGCAATGTTTGATTCAATAAGTATTTCGGTAACACGACGTTGAGTCATCACCTTGCCACCAGCTTGCTCGATTGTTGACATCATTGCTGGGGCGATCGCACTGCCACCTCCAACGGGATACCAGCCACCTCCAAAATAATGAGTCACAACTACAGCATGAATTCCAAAACAACTATGAGCTGGCGTTAAGCCGTAGTCACCCCATTGAGAGGCTAATAAAGCCTTGAGTTGGACAGATTGAAAATTTTCGTCTAGATAGTTCTGAGTGGTTTCCGAGGCAATTTTGCCAAACTTGCGAAATATTGATTGGAGGAGAGGTTGTAAAAATACTGGAAATAGCTCGAAAAGAGAATGGGTAATAAACCAGGTAGCGGCTATTTGAAGGTCATTAAAATATTTATTAATCCCGGTTTCTTCATGAGGAAATTGCTGAATTAGGTCAGCTTTAAAATTTTTGACATTGGAATTAACTGCAAATGTAAAATCTGGATAGACAAATTTATCAAATAGTTCTGGCATTTGCTGCCATTGCAACTTGCCATTGGTGAGATAGTTAAAGATCGATCGATAAGGACTCCCCTTACCCATTTCA
>JAGVCD010000275.1 GCA_020059425.1 Chamaesiphon sp.
AAAATTGCAGCGGCCATCATTCGGAAAGATGTTAAAAGTGCCACTAGCTACTTTACTAGCGATTACATCGGCATCGATGATAAAGGGACCCAGCGGACAGCGGGAGAGATGCGTCAGTATTACAGTTCGATTATGCCCGCTCCAGTTAAGGTCGTAAAAAATCAAATTGTTATTCAAAACTTTAGCGCTGATAGTAATAATGCCAATGTTTTGATTCAACAAAGAGCTGATTTAACGTTTGGGAAAAGTAAAATTGTTAGCCAAAATACCTATAAGGACTTATGGGTAAGGACTCCACAGGGCTGGCGCTTAAAACAAAGCCAAAATACCAACAGCACAACTACGATGAATGGTAAGCCAGTTGCTAGATAACTAAGAAATTCAAATCTATGCACTCTGTGTAGACAACATCATAATTGCTAATTTGGATCAGTATAAAAAAAGAAGCCCATTACTAGGCTTCTTTTTTATTGACATTTAGCTAGCAGGTGCTACTTAACAGTTACCTTGCCGCCAGCTTCTTCGATTTGCTTCTTAGCATCTTCAGCAGCATCCTTAGCTACGCCTTCACGGACAGCTTTAGGAGCAGCTTCTACCAAGTCCTTAGCTTCCTTCAGACCCAAGCCAGTCAAGCCACGAACGACTTTCAAGACAGCGATTTTCTTATCATCAGGAACAGATTCCAAGATTACGTCAAATTCGCTCTTTTCTTCAACAGCTTCAGCTGGTGCGCCACCGCCACCAGCAGCAGCAACTGCTACAGGTGCAGCCGCTGATACGCCAAAGGCTTCTTCAATTTGCTTAACGAGTTCAGCAGCTTCGAGTAAAGAAAGTACTTTTAACTCTTCTAAAATTTTGTCGGTTGCAGCAGACATGTATATTCTTCCTTAAGTTAGTGAGATGACAGTTGAATTGCGATTATCGAAGGCCGAGCTTAGCCTTTATCGACATGAGCTTGCAGACTTCTGGCAATAGAAGCCGGAACTTCTTTGACTCCGATCGCCACCTTGGCAGTGACTGAGTTGAGTGCGCCAGCAATTTGCGCCATAATCTGTTCCTTGGATGGTAGGTCACCGATGGCTTTCACATCAGCTTCTGACAATACCTGACCTTCCATTACCCCACCCCGTAGAGTGGTTTTTTTGGTGGCCTTTTGGAACTCGTTATAGGCTTTAATAGCACCGCCAACGTCTTCTTGAATCAGAATAAAAGCAGAAGGGCCAGAGAGAAACTTCTCGACCAACGTCCACTTCGCATCATCCGCAATGGCTTTGCCCATGAAGGTGTTCTTAGTGACTTGGCAAATCGCGCCTTTGGGGCGTAAACGCCGCCGCAGGTCAGTGATTTCGGCCACAGTCAGACCTTGATAATCGATTACTGCCACCATTTGGCTAGAACTCAGATTTTCTTTGAGTTCGGCCACAATCGCTTGTTTATTGGCTAGGGTTCTCCCCATTGATAGACCTCGTGGGTGGGCAGTTGATGGTATTTATTTGGTTCGGACACCCACAAACATTGACCCCAGCGGGCAGCCGGGGTCAATGGTAATCAGCAATTTAGTTGCTGGCGTTAACCTCGGCAGGAAATTATGTCTCACGACACCTGCTGTCTGTGGCTGTAGCTATTCACTTGTTGGCTAACGCCAGATTGGGAAATAAACTCTCGAACACAAATATTATTTAGGCTTCAGGCTTTAAGTCCCGAAGAGCATTGATATCGACTTCGATACCTGGACCCATAGTAGCAGATACATAGATGCTGCGCCAGTAACGTCCCTTTGCACCGGCTGGGCGGTTCCGATCGATGTTCTCTTGTAAAGCTTTGAGGTTAACAAGCAGGTCTTCTGCTGTAAAAGCAGTTTTCCCAAACATGACGTGAACGATACCTGTCCGATCCGCTCTGTATTCTAGCTTACCTGCTTTGAATTCGGCAATAGCTTTGCCTAAATCGGTAGCCACGGTACCAGCTTTGGGCGAGGGCATCAAACCGCGTGGACCAAGTGCTCGACCTAGTTTAGCGATTTGGGGCATCATGTCGGGAGTAGCAATCAGCAAATCAAAATCCATCATCCCTTTTTGGATTTCTTCGATCAGTTCTTCCGAACCAGCGAGATCGGCACCAGCATTTTTAGCTTCGGCTACTTTTTCACCACGGGCAATTACAGCCACGCGGATGGTCTGACCGGTACCCTTGGGAAGTACTACAGTGGTACGCAACTGTTGGTCGGTGTATTTAGGGTCAATACCAAGACGGATATGCACTTCTGCTGATTCTGGAAATTTAGCAGTGGCCGTATCTTTTAGCAGAGTGAGTGCTTCGAGCGGTTCGTAAGGGCGAGTCTCTACTTTCTTGAGTAGTTCTTGAGAACGCCGTGAATATTTCTTGGTCATGGTTACTCCTGGGGTCGATCGCGAAGTGTATTACTTCTGCCCCAAATAAAAAGGTGAATAGATAGAATTGAATTAACTAGTCGGGACTAGTCAGTAATGGTAATACCCATATTGCGAGCAGTGCCACCCACGATGTTCATGGCTGCTTCTAAATCATTAGCATTCAGGTCAGGCATTTTGACTTTGGCAATTTCGGCTAGTTGAGCCTTAGTAATGCTGCCAACTTTCTTTTTGTTGGGTTCGTTAGAACCAGTTTCCACACCAGCTGCTTTTTTAATTAAAATCGAAGCAGGCGAGGTCTTGAGAATGAAAGTGAAACTACGATCTTCATAGACTGAGATTTCCACTGGAATTACAGTCCCAGTTTGATCTTGGGTGCGGGCATTGTAATCTTTACAGAATGCCATGATATTTACACCGTGCTGACCCAAGGCTGGACCAACGGGCGGTGCGGGGTTAGCCTTACCAGCGTTGAGTGCTAGTTTGACGATTGCTACTACTTTTTTTGCCATTTTGCTATTGTTTTTGAACCTGATTGAACTCTAATTCTACGGGGGTATCGCGTCCAAAGATCGAAAGAAGGGCTTTGAGTTTGCTCCGTTCGGGGCTAACTTCAATAACTTCTCCGGCAAAATCTTTGAAGGGGCCAGATAGCACCACGATTTTGTCGCCATCGTTGAGGTTGGTTTTGACCACTGGCTCTTGCTCGGCGGCTTGCCGGAAGATCCGATCGACTTCACCATGCGATAGAGGCAACGGTTTGACATGGCCGCGCCCGCGTCCGTAGCCGCGTTTTTGCTCGGCTCCAACGAAGTTAATTACGTTGGGAGTGTTTTTAACCACCTGCCAAGCGTCATCATCCATCGCCATCCGTACCAACACGTAGCCAGGGAAAACTTTTTCCTCGGCGGATACTTTGCTGCCGTCTTTGCGGAGCCGAACGATGGGAGATTGAGGAATTTCGATCTGGATGATGCGATCGCCCACATCAAAAGATTGAATCCGTTGGGTTAAGTCTAATTTGACCTTGTTTTCGCAACCAGAGGCTACCTGTACTGCATACCACCGAGGGGTGGCACTAAAGTCAACATTGCTGTTAGTTAAGGAATCATCAGTTTGAGAACTCATGGGTATATTTTTTCGGCTATTACTGTGTAAATATATTCTTAGCTAACTCTGCAAAAAGAGTATTCACGCCGTAAATAACCGCAGCCGACAGCGATACGGTAAGTACCACTGCCAAAGATTCGCTAATTAGCTGTTGCCGACTTGGCCAGATGACCTTACCAAGTTCGTCTTTGCTATCTTTAACAAAACCTACGACATCAATACCGGATTTGGATTTCTCCACTGGTGTGCTATTAGCAGACTTTTCAGGTGCGTCAGTTTTTTTGGCCACAGGGTCTTACGCCTCACCTAGGGTTAATGAGAGTGATACATAGAGCATCTGGCGATTAGCCATAGTCTAGTCACCAACCTATCAGTTTAGCGGAAAACCCTGCCAATCTGCACTAAGTTCGATCGGATCAGCCGTTTGGGATATTTACTTGCTAGACATTCTCTAGAAAACTACGTTACTATATGCGGAAATCTTCAACCAATAAAGAAATGAAGTAGCGTAAAAAACAGCCAGCAAGCTAGCGGCCTATGGGCTGACAAAAGAATGAACAAAGCTGGTTTGCACTGAACAAGGAAGTTATCTTCTTCCTTAACTTTAAATATTTCACAAAAAATAATACTGCACGCTTTGCAAAGGAGGTGGCGGATGGCTGATCATAGCCAACCCTATTTAATTGCTGAGAACTTGAGTTATGAATTAACTGTGGAACAACCTTTGTTCTCCGGAATTCAGCTCAGTATTTCAGCAGCCGA
>JAGVCD010000301.1 GCA_020059425.1 Chamaesiphon sp.
AATATCTCTAGTTTGTGTTTCCGCCGTCTTATTAGCTGCGGGGATATCTACATTAATCGATTGCTGCTGTCGAGCCATTTGCATCCCAGACATCAAGAAGAACGTCAAAATACAAAAAATGATGTCGATCAACGGAATCATTTCCACCCGAGGGGATTGGTCTTGATCATTGCCTAGATTGATTTTCATAACAACTCGGCTTCTTCTACTACGGAAGATGATTGCGTAGAATGTAAATACTTTTCTCGATAGAGCAGCTCTAGTTCGTTCCCCGATCGCCGGAACAAATTAACTTGATTAAAAAGTAGTCCTTGAAAGACCCAGTAAAAGGCCAAGCTAACAATGGCAATCACCATCCCGGCAGCCGTTGAAATCAGCGATTGACTAATCCCTAAGGTGACATTCGATCCTAGGTCAGTTAGTTTGATTTTATCGAGGGACTGAATCAAGCCCAAAACAGTGCCGAGCAGTCCTAATAAAGGAGCCAAGGCAATAGCTGCTTGGAGGGTCTTTTCCCCCCGACGCATGGCATGAAGTTCTTCGGCAGCTTCAGCTTCTAAAGCCAATTTAAAAGATTCTGGATCAAGATTCTCTCGCTTTAAGGGTGCGTATAAGAAACGACCGATCGGCTTGTCGCGTTCGTTTCTGGCAAACTGGGCGGCTTGATCCCATTGGTTGGCAGTACTAGCATCTAGTACTCGGTTAATGGTCTCCCGCTCTTTACTTAAAATTCTTACCCAAAACCATAGCCGCTCCAAAATAGTGGCGATCGATAGCACGGACAGTAGTGCCAGCGGCCACATGGCGATGCCGCCTAATTCAAATATCCCACCCGGTCCAAAAAATTTGGTTATGGTCACAAGAATTTTCCCAACTAGTTCTGATATCTGGCTTTGCCCAGTTCATCATATAACATAGTACGAACTGTGGGAAACGCCGGGTTTTAAATTTTGAGCATCGTAAAAACAGCTCATTGCAGCCATTGTTAATGTATATCTAATTTCAATCTTTAGATCCCCCACTACTATGTCCAAATTGTGAGAGGATCAAAGCGAAATTCCAGATACCTTAATAGATACTGTGTCTAATAATCGCCGTCGATCAATCCTTAATTTTGTCATTGGTACTGCTGTTATTACTACCATTGGCGCTTTGCTATCACCCCTGGCGATTGCCTGGTGGAAAAATAGCACTTGGAGTAATGCTCGCCTGCCGGCCAACAAAGTTACGGAACTACGCAATCAGGTGTTGGCGGCTGAGAAAACATTATCAGCCCAGTCTGATGATCCGGGAGCCTTAGAAACTATGCTGAAAGCCAAGTTGCAGTTAAACGACTTGAAAGGAAGTCTCCCTTCTCTAGAGAAGCTGGCCACCTTAAAACCGCAAGTTCCAGAATATATGGTGTTGCTAGCACAGACCCAACAGCATTTAGGTGATCGAGAAACAGCAGTAGCCAGCTATCGCAAAGTGCTGAATAGCCAGCCCCAAAATATTCAGGCACTGCAAGGCTTAGTTAGTCTATTGGTAGAAGGAAACAAACCAGAAGCGGCGATCGGTCTTGTCCAAGCAGCGATTAAAGATCAAACGGCCAAAAGTGCCAGCGCGAATTTGACTCCCTTAAAACTGCTGCTAGCCCAAGTTTATGTCAGTCAAAAACGGAATGATGATGCTCTACCGATCTACGACGAACTGATCCAAGCTAATAACCAAGATTTTCGGCCATTATTGGCACAAGGTATTGTTTATAAACAAATGGGCAATACCCATGAAGCCCAAGCCCTATTGAGTCAGGCTGCCGAAATTGCACCGGCTCAGTATAAGGATCAAATTCAATCGATCGCTAAGTCCGCAGTAGCCCCGACCATCACCCCCAAGATCCCAGCGGCTCAACCCAGCAATGTGCCATCGCCTACTGTAGTACCCAGTCCTATCAATAGTTCTATGCCATTATTATCACCAAGCTCTATTAATACTACAGTGAAATAATCATAAATAACCTCTCTCTTGGCTGTTTGTAACATGTACAGCAAAAAAAAGATGTAATACATGCGGGTTAAAATCGGCTTGATCAATTAAAATTTCATCCATATTTTTTTAGATAGCAACAATATTTTGAGGAATTTTCTCCGCCTTTTAGGAGGTATATACCCAATATTACTAAGCCAAATGACGTACAAAATGCAATTTAGAACCTTTACTTTTATTTTATATTCTTGAAAAAATCTCTCCAAATGCTCTCTGCTAAAAGATTTCAACTCTTGCAGTATTCTAAAGATCACTGCAAAACCTGTTATGTATATCTGAATACCTATTGACATTGTACTTTTTCACGCTAGGATAGTGTTACTTAGAACTACATAGCATGTATTTTTAGAGCACATGAAGCCCGGCAAAAATTATTTAATTTATTTTTCAAGGTTTCAGGAAAAGCTTAAAAAAGCCGTGAAGTAATAAGTAGTGTTGTAATTTTTCGTGTAATACAAGGTGGATTTGAACGATGTCTAAGAAATTATTTTCCGTTGGTGTTGCTGGTGTTGC
>JAGVCD010000020.1 GCA_020059425.1 Chamaesiphon sp.
TACCAAGGACTCTGCCCCTTCCATCAAGAACGATCGCCTAGCTTCACCGTCAGCCCCAGTAAGCAAATGTATTATTGCTTTGGCTGCCAAGCTGGTGGCGGTGCAGTTAACTTCTTAATGGAGATCAACAAACAATCCTTCGCTGAGGTAATTCTAGATTTAGCTCGTCAATACCAAGTCTCCATCAAAACCCTGGCTCCCGAAAAGCGTCAAGAACTCCAGCGCCAACTCACCGAACGAGAACAATTGGGCGAAATCATGGCGGTGGCTGCTAATTTTTATCACCACACTTTGTCTCAACCGCAAGGGCAAGCTGCTTTAGCCTATCTAAAAGACCAACGCCAAATATCTGATGTGACTATTCAAGATTTTCAGCTAGGCTACTCCCCAGCGAGTTGGGATACCCTCTGTCAATACCTCACTGTCACTAAAAAGTTTTCAGTCAAGTTGGTGGAAGCAGCGGGCTTGATCGTTCCTCGTAAAGAAGGAAGCGGCTATTACGATCGGTTTCGCGACAGGCTCATGATTCCAATTTGGGATATCAATGGCCGGGTGATTGCCTTTGGTGGACGCAGTTTAGGCGATGCCCAGCCCAAATATCTTAATTCTCCAGAGACACCACTGTTTGATAAAGGCAAAATTCTTTATGGTCTGAATTTGGCCAAAGATGCCATCAAAAAAGAAGACCGGGCGGTGGTGGTGGAGGGCTATTTTGATGTAATTGCTCTCCATGCTGCTGGTATCACCAATGCAGTGGCCTCCTTGGGTACCGCGTTGAACAACTATCAAATTAAGCAACTATTACGTTTTACCGATTCAAAACAGATCATTTTCAACTTTGATGCCGATAAAGCTGGGAATTTGGCTACGGCTAGAGCGATCGAAGAGGTTGCCAATCTTGCCTATCAAGGTCAAGTCCAGCTGCGGGTTTTGAATCTACCAGCTGGTAAAGATGCTGATGAATTCCTCAAAGAAAATAGTAGCGACATTTATAGTGAAAGATTAATAAATGCGCCATTATGGTTGGATTGGCAACTGGAAAAAGCGATTGTCGATCGAGACCTCCAGGATGCCCGCTTTTATCAGCAAGCGATGGAAGATAGTATCAACCTGCTGCTCAAAATCACTGATACCAATGCCCGCAGTTTTTATCTGCAAAAAGCGGCGCAGTTGTTGAGTGACCAAGATGTTCGCCAAATTCCATTGTTGGTGGAAAATTTAAATACAGAGCTGAAACGCAAACAGCGAGAAATCAAACCCACCAAATCTACCTATCACCCCCCGGCCACCCGTAGCGTCACTGAATCAGACTTCACCTTCACCGAAGAGGATTTTGCACCACTCGTAGATGATGAAATAATCAATAACGATACTTTGGTACCCGCCCGATTATCACCACAACAGCGCTTGGTCGAACAAGCCGAAGCGCTGTTGCTGCGGCTTTATTTGCATTATCCAGAACATCGTTTAACGATTATTGATACTTTAGATCAAGCTGATTTGATTTTTAACTTGCCGCATCATCGCTTCATCTGGCAAAAGATCCTGGATGTTAGTTCCCTGGGCGATATCGACTACCTGGATCCTAATTTGGTTGGCCATTTGCAAGATTTATATGGCGGCCATCGATCGGAGATGGCACAGGTCAGTCATTTGTTTAATTTGGATGAAAGAACGGCTCAAGAAATTCAGCGATCAACCTTGGTGATTCGGGCAGCTGGCGCTTGTTTGGAGAAAGCGGCCTGTGAGCAGCAGCGCAGCTACTATCTAGCTCAGTGGCAAAGTGTGGAGATGTCACCGGAGCGCAAGCAAGAATGCTATGAGTTGTTCTATGAAGCCCAGCGCAAGTTGGAATCGATCGAACAACAACGCTTGTTTACCATGACAGATTTAATTGGTTGTAGTTAATATTTGCCTGAAGACTAAACCCAGTTACTAAATCATAAACCCCAACTCAGGTTAAATTAGAGGATATCGATCGGAGATTTTCATGAATAAAATTCACATTGCCATTGCTGCCCATGACATCGCCGCCTCTGTGGAAGATTATTCCCAGCGGTTGGGCTGCCCGCCCTGTGTGGTAATTGCTAACGAATATGCCCTGTGGCGCACGGCAACTGTCAATTTCTCGATTCGACAAACCACCGAAGCGATCGGCACAGTGCGGCACTTAGGATGGGAAGATGCTACGGCCACCAGTTTTACCAAAGAAAAAGATGTTAATGGGGTGGAATGGGAAAGATTCAGTGCCGAAGTTCAGGCTGAAGAAATTAGAGAAATCTGGCCAGCAGCCGAGTACCATCCTGGCATTGAATAACTATAAAATATTTGTCCATACTTGAGCTTCAATGAACAAGTCGTGTTGGCGTGATTTCTCTGTCTGCCATTCTGTATCGGGAATCCCAAACTCTTTGATCACCTGACTGATTTCACTCAAAGTGAACACTTGACCATGATATTCAGGACGATGAAAAACTTGCCCAAATTGGCTTTGTAACCAATAACTAATCATGCTATCTGGATAGGTAAAGCTCACTTGTTGCGGCTGAAAAGCTGAGATTGGTAACTGCTGCATACAACTCTGTCCATCAAATCCTTCTGCAATCCATATGGCTTTTTCTACGACAAAGTAGTGAGGATAGTCTAAAACTGGTTGTCCACCTTTTTTAATAAATTCTTGTCTGAGCCAATTCTCAGTTGCTCGTCGTTGCTGCAAGTATTTTACAGGATCTTTAAATCGGCGATAAACTGCACCCGATCGATCGCACAGACTAGATATTACGCCCAAAGCTTCTTCATCAGTTAATGATGACAAGCTTTGAAATGGCAGATCATTTTGGTGATAATAGTGGGTTAACAACATAGAAGGTGGTTTCGATCATTACCATAGATCACCAGCTAACTCAAAGATCTACTATAGCTAGTTTCAGCGGTGTTAATGAAAGTATCTTGATCGCGAATAATCGCTTGGGGTAATAGATTTTCTGAGACAGTTTTCACCCCCGGCATTTTCTTCACCGCCGTCCCGATCGCCAAAAACTCAATCACCCCGCCGCCCAAATTGTACACATAAGTTTTCACCCCCACCACTCGATCGGCACCACAACGCCGAGCATCTTCCTCAATATGCTTCAAAGCCTCTGTGCGGGCTTCATAGATCAGACTAGTTAGCTCCCTGATTTCACCTCGGACAAAAGATTTAAAAAACGAGGAAATCCCACCAATCAGTCCTAACGAATAAACCGAAACCCCCAACACCAATTGCACCGGCATATAGCCGAGGTTGATCAAATTCCACATTTCTTCATTCGTCAGATCGCTGGTAATCGGCTGTTGTTGGTACTTATCTGGTAACAACGGATGGTGCGAGGCCGTGCCAATCATCACCATTTCCTGCATTCCGGCAAACGGCAAAATCGATGTTCTAATACCTACCACCGCGTTTGCTCCTACCGCCTCAGCCTCGGCAGTAATTCGTTGAATGGCCAGATGACGAGTGGTGTTAAAAATACGCGAAAATTCTTTAATTTCGCCTCTAGCCAAGCTGCGCAAACTACCCACAATGCCGCCACCTAGTCCGATCGAATAGGCCACATTACCAAAAACAAATTGCTTGGGGACGAAATTGCAATCCATCTGGCAATAGAGAGCTTGGCCATCAGCAGACGAGGAAAATTCTAAATGGTTGGTTGGTGCATCATCACGATAAACACAGGAGCCGATCGATAGAAATTCAACATTAGTCCCATGTACAATCAGTTCGCTAGAAACGCCGGTAATTCCTACGCCACCATGCCGTTTAGCTTCTGCCACAATTCGCGCATAGGAACGTTGCCGTCCCTCCGCAATAATTTTAGTAACTTGGCTAACTTCACCGCCAACCAAGGTGCGTAACCCGGAACCAATACTATTTAGCAAACCGAGTGAAATCACGCTGTTGCCCACCACCAAATCACCAGGAGTCAAGCCTTGTTGGTGCAAACAAAAAATCTCATTGCCAGATAAACCAGTAATCGTTGCCATAAAATTATTTCCTGCGAAAATAGATTTTGCGCGAAACTTGGTCAGCAAAAGTTGAAAAACTTAGCTTATCCACTCAGAGCTTGATAAAGCGATTGGAACTTGAGCTGAATCTCGGCTACCTCTCGATCGATCTCCGAACCAGCCACAATTCCGGCTCCGGCAAATAACCGCGCCTGATTGCCCGTCACAATCGCCGACCGGATGCCTACCACCAATTCACAATTTCCTGCTGTATCGATCCAGCCAATCGGTGCGGCATATAGCGACCTAGCCACGGCTTCTAATGCTTGAATTTTGGCACAGGCCAAATCACGCGGCAATCCGGCTACGGCAGGTGTCGGATGCAAATCAGCCACCACTGCCAAGGGATGTAGCCCTGCCGTCAGCGCGGCTTGAATCGGAGTCCAGACATGCTGAATATTGGTGAGAGCTAATAATTGCGGCTGCTTGCTCCAGCACGGATTTAGACCTAACTGCTGTAAACTAGCCACGATAAAGTCGCGCACTAATTGATGCTCGTGTTGCTCTTTGGGACTGGCCAAGAGTTGCTGGGCTAATTGCCGATCCGCTGCTGGCAAATGGCTGCGCGGCGCAGAACCAGCCAAGGCATCACAAACCAGTTGTCGATCGGACACACTTACTAACCGCTCCGGACTAGCCCCCAAAAAGCAATTACCTAAACCATCATTAATGGCAAAGGTGTAGCAGTCCGGGTGATTGTGGCGCAGATTATCTAAGCAACGCGGCATCGAAAAATCTTGGGTAGCGGTGACTAGGCAAGAATGCGCCAAAACAATTTTTTGCAGTTCTTGTCGATCGATTGCCGCCAAGGATTTAGAAATCGCCGTTTTCAGGAGATCGATCGCTGCCTGGTCGCTGTGCAACTGGACATCATTTGGGCTAGTCGCTAAACTGCGGCTCGCTAAATAGGTCAGACGGGTAATCATGGCATTTATTTCTGTCGCCAACCGCAGCAGATCAGTCGATCGATCCAGCCGGAGATTGACCACCAAATTGCTCATGCCTCGATGCCGAGATATTTGCCATTTAGGTAAACAAATTTGGCTAGTAGCAAGAGGAATTGTCGCAGTAGGCGCATCAAAAAAAGGAAAGCGGCAATAAAAACGCGGTTGGGTAGAACGCTCTGTACCGATTACATGAATATCATCACTAACTTGCTGGATAAATTTTTGCGCCTGGACGAATCGATCGGTACCACAAACATCTTGAGTAAGGGTGACATCCAACAGGGCAAATGATTGATCACCGTGTTCCCAGTAGAAATAGGGCTGACTGGCCGGACTAAGGGTTGACAGTGCCATGAGGGGGTCAACTTTAGGTAACGGCATAGCCAAGCTGACCAGCGGGTGGTGACGGTTAGCATCCAGCAACTCAAAGATCGCTTCGCAGCTATGATACAAAAGTTGGCGGTGGGGAGTGACAGTCATGCTAACCAAATAAAGTTTTTTTAAGGTTTCTTCACGCTCACGAGAGCAAATGAGAAATTGTGATATAGCTAGTTAGGACTCCATATTAGATGCCAGAGAGCATTACAGGCTAAGGCTTCGCGCTTGCATTTTACTCTGTTGGCTATCGATCGATTATGAACAATTGTGAATCACAAATAGTTTAATTAACTCTTTTATTATGACAACGGCCGAAGCAGTAAAGCAAATAACCCCATCACGTCGCCAGCTCTGGCTGGCGGCAATCAAACCACCCATGTATACGGTGGCAGTAATTCCGATTTGGGTGGGTAGTGCGATCGCTATTGCCCAAACCCATAAATTCCATGCTCAGACCTTGGCCACTTTTTTACTGTCGGCGATCTTAATCGTGGCTTGGATTAATATCAGCAATGATGTATTCGACTCTGATACCGGCATTGATCAGCATAAAGCTGAGTCGGTGGTGAATCTGACGGGCAAGCGCAATTTGATGTTCTGGCTGGGTAATCTATTTTTGCTGCTGGGCATCGGCGGTATATTAGCTATCTGTTGGGGACAGCAGGACTGGACGGTATTAGGGATTGTGCTGCTCTGTTGCTTCTTGGGTTACACCTATCAAGGACCACCTTTTCGGCTGGGCTATTACGGCGTGGGGGAAATTATTTGTTTTGTTTGTTTTGGCCCATTGGCTTTGGCAGCGGCTTATTACAGTCAAGCCCAGAGTTGGTCGGTGGTAAATACGGTGGCCAGTATTATTATTGGCATTCTGACTAGTTTGATTTTGTTCTGTTCACATTTCCACCAGCTGGAAGATGATTTGGCGGCTGGCAAAAAATCACCGATCGCACGGCTGGGTACAAAATTGGGTGCTGATACGGTGGTGTGGTTGGTAATCAGTATTTATGTATTAGTATTGGGTTCGATCGCCGCCAAAGTTTTTCCGCCTGCTACCCTCGGGATTTTATTAGGACTGCCGATCGCTATTCAGCTCTGTAATTTTGTGCGCGCTAATCACGATCAGCCGGAAATTATTAGAACTTGCAAGTATCTGGCAGTGCGATTGCATTTCGTGATTGGACTATTGCTGGGAATCGGGTTTATCTGGGGGTGATTTGAGTAAATACTATCGCCTTCTCCGAGATCAGGATATTGTCATTTGGGCAATATCTAATAATTGAATTTGCTATTGCTGATGTTTTGGTAGCTGGGGCTTGGTTAAATGGAGTAGCCCCGTTCTTGCAAAGCGGCCTGTAGTTTTGCTCGTCCTGCACCCTTAATCACGCAACCATGACTAACTACAATATTTTCAAAATCGTAGGAAAATAATGTAGTTAGGGAATTTTTGAAAGCTGCTGGGTCAGTGATAAATTTAATGAGGACTTTGCTGACGGCGAAGCGTTTATAGGTGCCGAAGAGGTTGTAGAGCAGCCAACCACCGAAACCGGGGTTGTCTAACATGTTGAAGCAAAGGTCGGTGACAAAGAGGGTTTTGGATTGTTGATGAAAAAAGACGAATTCGTTGAGTTTGGGCATTCCGGCAATATGAATGGCGGCAAATTCTGGTTGGTGGGGCCAAGTTTTTTCATCCAAGAAGTTTTCCCAGGGGATATCTTTGATTTTTTCGCTGCAGCCTTTGGTTCCCCAGAGTTTTGCGGTGGGGCACATGGCGATAGCATTTTTGATGCCGAGGTGATGAAAAAGGTTGGGAGCTACGATGTCGGTAACATTTCCTATGCTCTGGAATTCAGCGGGGGTTAGAAACGGATGGGGTGAGAGCAGGATTTTGCCGGTGGAGGTGCTAATCAGGGAGGTGGTGAGGGGCAATTTCAC
Source organism: Chamaesiphon sp. (assembly GCA_020059425.1). The sequence continues at coordinate 7,302 of JAGVCD010000020.1, forward strand.
CAAGGGCATGTTGAGGATGCTGTTAAACAGTTGAATGTCCGCTGAGTCAATGGTTGGGGACAGGTTGGTAACTGTTTCCATGGTTTGCTCCTGGCTACGCTTTCTTAGTTGCTTTGTTCTGTATTGTATGCTGTGGTGGAGCTGGTTCGATACCTACGGTTAGCAAAGTTATCGCCTTCTACAATATCAAAATGCTGAGCAGACTGGCTAAAATGGATGAATAAATACTTTTAGTTGAATTCCTCAAATTAATAAAACTAGTCGTTATCGCCATGTTTTCATCCTATTCATCTCCCCTTATATCTATGTTGTGGCAGAGTCAGCAAAAAGAACAACAGCCGTTTTCGTTGGAAAAATATGGTGATTTATTGCGATCGCAATCGATTACCGATAAAAGTCCGGGGTCGATCCTGAGCGACTTTCAGGCCATGCTGAATTTCCTCCAAGAGCAAGAAATAGCGGTGAGTGGAGTTCACCAGCTTTTGCAGCTTAAGTATTTGCCAAACTTAAATAAGAGACTCAGTTCTCCGATGGATATTCGCCTCCAGCGAGCAGCGCACAAGTCTTATGCCTATATTCATGGGCTGTATCTATTGCTGCGGACATTGGGCATTGCGCAGATTATGCCCCAAGGAAAAAACCAGGTTTTGACGATCGATCAGAATATTTTGCTAGCCTGGAATCAGTTGAATCCTACTGAGCAATACTTCACTCTGCTCGAAACTTGGCTAATATTTGCGGATGAGGCGGTGATTGGTGAACATGCTGGTGCGCCGAATCACTCGCTCTATAAAGTAATGTTGTTTTGGACGCGCACCGCAGATATTATCAAATTTCCTAGTTATCGAGATCAGCAGGAGATGATGCGGCTGCCGGGATTCCATAACATAGCGTTGCTGGAGTTGTTTGGCCTGGTATCGCTTCAGTCTGTGTCGCCAGAGACTGGTCAGGGCTGGCGAATCAAGAA
>JAGVCD010000228.1 GCA_020059425.1 Chamaesiphon sp.
TCGATCGGGGTGGAAGTCGCGATTGCTGATTTGTATCGTCAAGTGGAATTTGAGAGCGCATCATGATTGCCTATTACTCACAACTTCCTCATATTCATAAGATAAACTACAGAAGAAGAAAGGTAATTAGAAACTTCTGAATATTAGCCCCGCGCAAGGAGGGCAGTATGAACCAATCAATCCTATTTGTGGTTTTGGCTTTGTGGTTGATTTTAGTTGGTTTATTTTTAACAGATAAGTACTTAATAAAAACTAAATCTGCACCTAAATTCGGAGAATATGCCGTTGTTTTACATCATGCTTTTGATGTCATAGCTATACTTTTAATGTTGGGTGGTGGTTATTTATTACTGCTTCATGGAAAGGCTTGGGTAATGGTTGCTTTTGGTATTGGTTTACTCTGGCCCGGTCTACCGATCGCCATCAATTATGTAGTAGATCACCAAGTGTTTAGTGGTTATTGGGACGAAGTAGCCACCGAAAATAACTTTGTTTTGGATGGCAAAATTTGGCTGTCTGTCATTATTTCTTTGGTAATAACTTTACTTATGATATCCTGGGCTTATTATAGCTAACAAACTTTTAATAAAAAGCAATAAAATACCAGGCGCATAATGTCATCTAACATAATTCCCTATCTGTTTCATTACAAACAGTTAGTAGTTCCCGTAATCCTAGCTATGCTAGGATTTTCTTTATATTTTGCTGTACCCAGCACCGCTCAAAAGCAGTCAACAGCAGCTGTTACTAAAACGGATAGCAGATCTCCCAAAACTCAAAAAGTCAAAGTCTATTTCCTATCACCAAAAAATCACAAATTGGTGCCAGTGCTCCGAGCATCTTCTTTACCAGAAACTAATACTCCGGAAGAATTTTTAAAAACGGCCTTGAAAAATTTATTGGCGCAGCCTCAGCAAAAAACACTGATTTCAGCGATTCCGACTGGTACCAAACTTGTTGATTTAAAAATTAAAGGCGATCGGATTTACGTTAATCTTTCTTCCGAATTTGCCCGTGAAGGGGGAGCGTACTCACTAGTCGGTCGAGTGGGTCAAATAGTCTACACAGTCACTAGTCTCAATCCACAAGCCCAAGTATTTTTATCTGTAGATGGTCAACTCATTGATGATCAGCATCCTCTAGGCACTACAGGTCTAGAGCTGCGCCAACCAATGACCAGAAAAGAGTACATGACGGAGTTCGCGACGAGCTTTAAACGTTAGACAGCAGGGGGTAAACTAAAAAAGCTGTTGCGACTGATCTGAGAACTGTGGAAAAAATCAAATTTGGTACTGATGGTTGGCGGGGAGTCATCGCCCAAGAGTTTACCTTTGAGCGGCTATTAATGGTGGCTCCGATCGCTGCCCAAATCTTACTAGAAACCTTTGGCGCTAAAACCAACAATCGTCGGATTATCGTCGGGTTTGATCGCCGGTTCATGGCCGAGATGTTTGCCCAGAAGATGGCAGTAGGTTTGCAGGCAGCTGGTTTTGAAGTGATCTTGAGCAATACTTTTGCGCCCACCCCCGCTTTTAGCTGGGCGGCGCATAGCCAAAATGCTTTGGGAGCTTTGGTAATTACGGCTAGTCATAATCCTGGCCACTATTTAGGACTAAAGGTTAAAGGTAATTTCGGTGGTTCGGTGGCACCAGAACTCACTCAACGGATTGAAGACCGTCTAGACGAATCGATCGATACTGGCCATCCCGGTAGTTTAGTGGAGTTCGATCCTTGGCCTAGTTACTGTGCAGCCATTAGTGAACAAGTTGATATTGCGAAGATTCAGCAGCTAGTTGACCAAGGCAAAATTCAAGTATTTGCTGATGTGATGCACGGTGCAGCGGCTACTGGCTTGGAGAGATTACTGGGTTCCGCTATCCATGAATTGCATGGCAATGCTGATCCTCTATTTGGTGGCACCGCTCCCGAACCCTTGGGGCATCATTTAATTGAACTTTGTCATCAAGTCCGTGATAAACAGCTGGAACAACCGGACAATATTGCAGTTGGTTTAGCCTTTGATGGTGACAGCGATCGGATTGCAGCAGTCGATCAAGATGGTAATTTTCTGAGTTCTCAAATTTTATTGCCCATTTTGATTCAACATTTACACCAAAAACGAGGCTTGAGTGGCGAAGTCGTGAAAACTGTGAGTACTTCTGATTTGGTGCCAAAAATCGCCGCGTTGTATGGCTTGCCTATTCATGAAACACCGATTGGCTACAAATATATTGCCGATCGAATGCTCGAAACATCAGTCTTAATTGGCGGAGAAGAATCCGGTGGGATTGGTTATGGGCATCATATTCCCGAGCGTGATGCGCTGCTCTCTGCTTTGTATATATTGGAATCGATCGCTGACTCTCAGCAAGACTTAGGCACACAATACCGCCAAATACAGACTCAGACTAATTACTTCTCGGCTTACGATCGCAATGATCTTCAGCTCGCTAGTATGGATGTCAGAACTATTCTCATTGATAAATTAGCTACCGCACCCATCCAGAATATCAACAATCAGGCCGTCGTCAGATTACAAACTACTGACGGTTATAAACTGCATTTAGCAGATGGTAGCTGGTTGTTAATTCGTTTTAGTGGTACAGAACCGGTATTGCGCCTTTATTGCGAAGCCCCAACTTTACCAGCTGTCCAGGCGACCCTCACTGCTGCTGCTGACTGGGTCAAAGATGTGACCGGTAGTTAGTGAGTTCAGGATAAGAAATTCTGGAAAGCATTGATTTTTTCTTATTCTACTCAGATTGGTTTTAAAAGCCACTATCGGCAAGTTTTGCTATGGAGCTTATTCTCAGTAGCAAAACTTGTTGATAGTAGAAACATGCTTGTAGAACAAGCCAATAGCTAGTTTTGCAAGTTTTATAGCTTAGGTGATTTCTCCGATTAATTGTGCCTTTGTCGTGTGTTGGCTACTTTCATCTCTAGAATTAGCTGCACGTATTTTAATCGATCGATTTCTCTGATAATTCGATCACCTCTGGACTGCTAGCTAACGCCGTGATAACTTGACTCAACTGAGCTGTAAAGTCTGCTTCCGTGGCTACCTCACCCATACTTCTGATCAAATCGGTGTAGAAGTGTTCGTCGCCAGTGAGTCGTTGCCAGAAGGCTTGGCCGACCAGCACCGGATAATGGTATTGCGCAGTGATCCGCCGATAGTGACCACTTAAGTCGGCAGGGGTACCGTAGATTACTCCCACGATTAGGTCGTTGATCGATAGCCGCAAGTTGTTGGTTCTAGATAGATTGAGAACACTTTTAAAATGGTTGGCGATCGTTTCCACATCATCTTTGTTGATATTATTGGGACCAGATTTCAGCTGACAATATTTACGATGACCATCTATTTGGTCAATAAATTCAATATCAATACCGCTGGTGGTACTACCAAAGGAAGTTGTGATTGAGGTGCCCAGCACCCGAGGATAAATAAGCGCCTTCGCAATACTCTCCGGACTAGAATTGCCTGTAAGAAAATTAGCTAGATAGACTGTTAGAAAAGGATTGATATTAAATTTGTGAGGGTTGGTCAGCTGCTGGGCATTACGAATATGATTGGCCGAGAGGGTCTCACGGAACCATTGCTTGGACTTGTCCAAAATTTCTTGCTTTTCGCTGTTTTGCATTGATACTGATGTATTGACAAGTGCGGCTGACTGCCTTCATCATATAACCATGATCAAGGTTCTATGGAAAGCGGGATGAAAGAATACTACGCCTTATCGGCAGTGGCCGATATGCTATCGGTTTCCAAGGAAACATTACGGCGTTGGGATACTAATGGTAAATTGCGATCGATCCGCCTACCCAATAACTATCGAGTTTATCCCGCCGATGCTCTACGCCAGTTTGAAGCCTTGAGCTTCTTGTTCGAGCCAGATTCCTTAACACCTGTCGATCTTACGCCATTACAAGACTATACAGTAGCTGAATTGTTCGCTGGTGCGGGTGGATTGGCACTGGGCTTGGAGCAAGCTGGACTCCATTGCCAGCTTCTCAACGAAATTGATCCTTGGGCCTGTGCTACTCTGCGGACTAATCGCCCCCAGTGGCAAGTCTTAGAGGGGGATGTGGCGCAGTTTTCCTTTACAGAATATGCTCAGTCGATCGATGTCGTAACCGGTGGTTTTCCTTGCCAGACTTTTAGCTATGCCGGAAAAAAGTTGGGCTTGGAAGATGCCCGAGGCACACTGTTTTTTGAGTTTGCCCGAGCCGTCCAAGAAATTCAGCCCCTAATCTGTGTCGGGGAGAATGTGCGGGGCTTGCTGACTCATGATGATGGCCAGACGATCGCTGGCATGGTCTCGGTTTTAGATGAGCTAGGTTACGA
>JAGVCD010000359.1 GCA_020059425.1 Chamaesiphon sp.
GAAATGTGTGGCGGTGGCTATTTCAAAGACTCGATTATTTTGGCCACGGGTGCTACTGGTACTGGCAAAACTTTGTTAGTCAGTAAATTTTTGCAAGAAGCCTACTTGTCTGGCGAAAAGGCAATTTTATTTGCCTATGAAGAATCCCGCGCTCAACTTTCGCGGAATGCTCACTCCTGGGGCACAGACTTTGAAGAAATGGAGCGCAAAGGTCTACTGAAAATTCTTTGTACCTATCCTGAATCAGCAGGCTTAGAAGATCATCTCCAAACTATTAAATCCGAAATTGCTGAATTCAAGCCCTCCCGGATTGCGATCGATTCCCTTTCCGCCTTAGCGCGGGGGGTGAGCAACAATGCCTTCCGTCAGTTTGTAATTGGAGTGACCGGTTACGCCAAGCAAGAAGAAATTACTGGCTTTTTCACCAACACTTCCGACCAATTTATGGGTTCCAATTCTATTACCGACTCCCATATTTCGACAATTACCGACACAATTTTGATGTTGCAATATGTCGAAATTCGGGGCGAAATGGCACGAGCTATCAATGTTTTCAAGATGCGTGGTTCTTGGCACGACAAAGGTATTCGCGAATATACCATCAGTCAAGACGGTGCTGAAATTAAAGATTCTTTCCGCAATTATGAAGGGCTAATCAGTGGTTCGCCCAGCCGCATTAGTGTAGATGAAAAAAGCGAACTATCGCGGATTGTGCGTGGAGTCCGCGACAAGGGTAACGAATAAAGCAACTCAGATTAGCTCGTTACCCAACTAACTTTCTATATTACCTAGTTTGTTTAACCAGCCTACTTGGCCGGAGCTGGCTCCGGAATGGGTGATAACTCACCTTCATCTCTGATGCGTCTGACTGGAAAGTTGGCGATCAGAGCTGTAGTGCGCTGGTTGCTCTCCAAGGAAAAATCCAAGCCCTGGCTATCTAGCTCTACATAGCGCGATACAACGTCTAATATTTCTTGGCGCATCATTTCTAGTACCTTTGGGCTCAGATCTGTGCGATCGTGAGCAATCACCAATTGCAGCCGTTGTTTTACTTGTTGGCGGCTATTGTCTTTTTGATCGCGGCGGCGAATAAGTTCTATCAGTTCGTTAAACATGTTAGTAGATAGAGTGTTACAAGAAAATGCGTGGACTGATGGGCTTATTTAAAAGACAGCAGTTTTTTTAGGCGGGCGAGAAAGTCATCTTTATCCTTTTCTAGCACTGGAAAATCAACCTTCTCTCCCAGGATTCGACGGGCGATATGGTGAAGTGCTTGGGAAGCTGGTGTCTCGATCGCATCTAGCACCAGCGGCTCGCCCTTGTTGGTCGAGGTAATGACTCGTTCTTCCTCCGGTACAATGCCGATAAGGGGCAGGGCTAAGATTTCTCGAACATCTTCCACCGACATCATGTCGTTAGCGCTGACCATCGCTGGCCGCAACCGATTGACAATCAAATGTACTGGTCTAATATTATTGACTTCTAGTAAACCAATCACTCGATCGGCATCCCGCACTGCCGAAATTTCTGGGGTGGTGACGACTAGAGCTTCATGGGCAGCAGCGATCGCATTCTTAAAGCCCATTTCAATCCCCGCTGGACTGTCTACTAAAACAAAATCGAACTGATTCGATAACTCACCAATCATCCACTTCATGTGATTTGGTGTAATCATTTCGGCCTTGCGGTTCTGGGTGGCGGGTAAAAGCACCAACCCTGGCTGACGTTTGTCTCGGACTAAGGCTTGATCTAACCGACATTCACCAGCCAAGACTTCTACCGCTGTGTAGACAACTCGGTTTTCTAAACCGAGGAGCAAATCTAAATTTCTCAAGCCAAAATCAGCATCGACCAAGGCCACTTTTTTCCCTAATTTGGCCAGGGTCATGCCCAGATTGGCAGTAAGTGTGGTTTTACCTACACCCCCTTTACCAGAAGTAATTACGATAACTCTAGCCATAGTGATTATAGGAAATGCAAAAAAAAGTTTGAATTAGTCTGGATTCTTTAATGAAAATACTGATGGGCAAGGCCACAGATCAAATTACTAGGTTCTAATTGTAGGTGCCATTGGTCGCCAAAAGCAAGGACTATAATAACACCGTAATTTTGGTATTATTAATTATCTTTTTGATTGGCTAATGCGGGAATTCCTTTGAGATCGATCGCCCTGGTAATCCGAATCCCATCACCCATTACATAGGCCACTTCTGGCTCTGGTTGCAGGGGCTGTTGTTCTGGCGATCTGGCCACATAGCCAGAAATCCGCAGCTGAGTAGGATGCATCTGGAGTGCCATGATCAAACAATTACTATTGCCTTGAGAGCCAGCATGAGCAATGCCCCGTAGCCGCCCCCAAATAATAATATCGCCAGCAGCAATGACCTCGCCGCCCGGATTGACATCGCCCATAATTACTACCGTACCTGGATGACGAATTTCCACCCCAGAGCGAATGGTCATTTGCAGATAAAGAGGCTCAGCCAAAGGCGGCTTAGTGGCAGTGAGGTGCTCTGGTTCTTGCTGCTGTACTGAATAACCAGCAGTAGCGGCGGCTACGGCGGTTTGCCGCCGACTGGTATGAATATTTTGGAGGCGCAACTGTACCGCCCCCAGGGCATCGGCAATTACTTGCAGCTGACGGGCATCGAGCAACCGATCTTGAGCATAGAGTTGCACGGGAGTGAGGGGCTGCCAAAACCTTTTCGCGCCCTTGAGTCTTTGCTGGAGCTGTTCCCAGATTACGACCCAGCTAGTCCCAGCTGGCGTTTCGGCCATGCTGGGTAGTACTAATTTGATCACACCGTCTTCGCTATGTAAGTGAATATGCCAACCCAGTGATTCGCGGGGGGCATCGGCCAACGGATTAGTCGGTTGGTTGTCAATGGCAGATAGATCGGTAGTCATGTCAGTTAGAAAAGAAAGTAGAGGCTGTGGATGCAATTAAGTTTACTAGCTCAATGTATTGGTTAGGCGTTGGTAAACAGTGGCTAATGCTCGATCGTCTCCCACATTGCCTGGAAATAATACTACTGGCAGTAAGGGGAGGCGGGGATGATCGGCGGCAGTTTGTAC
>JAGVCD010000161.1 GCA_020059425.1 Chamaesiphon sp.
ATATTCCATCTCAGCTTGGACTTGATACTCATACTTACCAGGCCGCGCAAAACTCATGGCCTGGATATGCGCTTCAGCGGCAATATTAGCGGCTTGCCGTAATAAGTGAATTTCAGCCTCAGACTTAACTCGGCGCAAAGGATGCAACACTGTTGCCGGATCTTCGATCGACATCGGTCCCGTACCGCGTTTTTGATAACCCAATAGTAAACGCTGCCATTGTTGAATTACTTGCTGATTCAGCGCTTCATCTCGCCCCATGTGGTAATAAATGCGATCGGCTTTGGTCAAATACTGCGGTAATTTTTCGGCCAGTTCGCTAATGAGATAGGCTTCGTCAGCCCCATATTCTTCCTTCGCGGCTTCCAGTCCTACCCGATAGCCCGTCCAAATTTCTTTTTCTCGCTCTTTGGGTTGCACAAACAAAATAAACTGATGTTCTTCATGGTGGGGAGCCAACACCGCCACCGCCTCCGCTTCATTAAAACCAGTTAGATAGTAAAAATCACTCTCTTGGCGATAGGTATATTCCACATCGCTATGCATTACTGCTGGCGGCGCGCTACCAAAAATTGCCGTGCCCTGACCAATTTTAGCCAAGAGCTGAGCGCGCCGTTGCCGATATTCTGTCTGCATAACTAGAGTCTCGTGTGATGAACTGAATCTCTATTATGCCAAGATTTTAGTAGCGAGCACGAATGTAATCTTTGGTATCAATAATTTGTCCTTTGTAAGTGCGAAAACGTCCGGTATTAGCCACCGTATCGATCTTTTTTTCACTGGAGATTATTAAATCTTGGCTGGGTAAGTTTTCTTCTAACGATAAGATTTCGGCGGTATTATTCTGCTTACACCCCTCAGATAGCTGTGGGTTAATGACATCTTGGGGCGCACAGGCCAGGCTGCTGGAGCTAAACCCCACCAACAAAAGGACAGTAGCAGTGCCAACAGCCAACAGATTAGAGATATACATGGAGGGCGGGAGAGGGTTGAAGGGTTAAGAATTGCTGATGGAGAAATGGCTATATCTGAGTACAATAAAACCGAAATAACTGTGAGCAGCGGTGATGCCTATCACTGTTCTTCGATGCACCGAAAATATAGGATAGATGCCGATTACGGTCTAGGCGATCGCTATGGTCAGTGCCATACGCCAAATTACTTAAATTAGTTACTTACCCATTCACTACTCTGCTATTCAGCTCCGGATGAAATCTGCTATGAACCCTGCCAAACCCTACCAAAAAGTGACTATTCAAGAGTGTGGAGAACCCTTACTCCCAATCCCACTCTCCAGCATGGCAGTGGTTGATCCTCATCCCTACATGGCTTGTGGTGCAGATTATGCTGGCAAATCACCTTACTATTTGCGGTCTGGGGTGATCGATCGATTGCAGCAAGCTCAAGCCTATTTAGAACAAATTCGACCGGGTTACCGATTACAGATTTTTGATGCCTACCGACCCGTGGCCGTCCAGCAATATATGGTGGATTATACTTTCCAACAAGTTTGCCAAGATCAACAAATAGCTCAACCCACCGCGATCGAATCAGTGGCTATTTGGCAACAGGTCTATCAAATTTGGGCAGTGCCTAGTTGGGATCTGGCCACGCCGCCACCCCACAGTACCGGAGCCGCGATCGATCTATCCATTGTTGACAATCAGCAACAGCCCTTAGATATGGGGTCGCCGATCGATGAAATGTCTGACAGGTCTCAACCTAATTATTTCGCCTCAGAATCCCAGGGTCAGCTTTTTCAACAAAATCGAGAATTGTTGTGCCAAGTCATGGAAACAGCCGGATTTAAAAGACATCCGGGAGAATGGTGGCATTTTTCTTGGGGGGATCAGCTCTGGGCTTGGATCTGTCAAGAGAATAATCTGATGCGGCCAGCGGTAGCTCGGTATGGTAGGTTAGTGAATAGTTAGCCCCCAGTCTTAACTTATGCGTATATACGTCATTCTCTTTAATGCCCGTACCGATAATGAAGGAATTCATTCCTTACAGTCGGGCGATCACAACGTCATCATGATGTTTACCGAACAGGATGACGCGGAACGCTATGCCATTATGCTCGAAGCTCAGGACATGCCCAGCCCCTCTGTAGAGGAAATGGAAGCTGCCGAGATCGAAGAATTTTGCGCTTCCTCTAACTATGAATGTCTGCTCGTTGAAGAGGGCATGTTGGTAGTTCCTCCCGAAAATAATGTGATGGAAACTGACTGGCAAGCCGATGGCGAACATCGATCGCCAGAAGTTGACAGCAATAATGCGGGCGATCGCCCCAGTGAAGGGATTGATTATGACCAGATTCGCCGACAATTAGAAGGCTTGCTGTAATTTTGTTAGAACCATGCCAGAACCCTTGACCACCCGTGGACATCTTTTGACCGAACAAGTCAATCAACTCAGCCAAAACCTAGACCAGCTCAACACCCTTGAGCTGGTCGATCTGTTTAATACCGAAGACAATCAAACCATTAAAGCCATTGCCGGAGCGCGGCAAGAATTAGCTCAAGCGATCGAAGCCACTGCTAAGGGCATGCGCCAAGGTGGCCGACTTTTTTATATTGGGGCTGGCACCAGTGGCCGCCTAGGCGTGTTAGATGCTGCTGAATGTCCACCCACTTTTTGCACACCGCCAGAAATGGTACAAGGCATTTTAGCCGGGGGATCGGCGGCGCTTTTAAAAAGTTCTGAGGGTTTAGAAGATATTGCCGCAGACGGTGCCCAGGCGATGACTGACCACCAAATCGGTCAGCACGACGTGGTTGTGGGGATCGCGGCTGGCGGTACCACCCCCTATGTCCACGGTGCCCTAGCTGCCGCCAAGTCAAGCGGTGCCACAACGGTTTTCATTGCTTGTGTCCCACTAGAGCAGGTGCCAGCCGCTGCAGATATTGATATCCGAGTACCAGTTGGGCCCGAAATCCTAACGGGTTCTACTCGCCTCAAATCTGGTACTGTTACCAAAATGGCTTTGAATATTATTTCCACGGGCACAATGGTGCAGTTGGGGAAAGTCTATGGTAATCGGATGATTGATGTGGCCGTTACCAATAGCAAGCTGCACGATCGAGCGCTGCGGATGCTGCAAGACCTGACCGATCTGGATCGACCAGCTGCTAATGATTTACTAGAAGCTAGTGGCCGATCGGTCAAGTTGGCATTGTTAATGCATTGGACAGAAATTGATCGAGTGGATGGACAAAAGCTATTAGCTGCTCACCAAGGTCAGTTACGTCTGGCCTTAGCAGCCGCTAAGCAGTTTTAAACTTAATAGCCCCACCACCAAATCATTAGGCTTGGCCGCTGAGCATTGTCCATAGCTCGCGGTCCTTAAGCTCCCCCATGTCGTCATCGATCGTCAAACGATTGGGCTTACAACGCTTTACCTGCACCTTCACCACTTGGGCACGTTCTGATTCCAAGTCTTCGATATAACCAGCCTGAGCTAATTTGGCTACTTCGGCACTGGCGAAAGGGCCAAAGTAGTAAGTACATTTAGGCTCAGTAGTGGAAATTTCCACCCACCAAGCTCGGCCTAAAAGGTCTAGCGCGTTAGTCCAGATCTCTCCGATCTTTGTCGGCATTTTGCTACTCCAAAATTAAGTCTTAAAGTCTAAAGTTCGTAATTACTGATTGGCTGGCATTAAAACCACCCATCTGATTCTATCTGGTGACTAAAATGAGCATTTCTACTTAATTTAGTACCAGGAATAACGATGGATCGCTTTTAAACATTAGGTTTCTGCCACCCAATCACTTTTATTAGTGTTCACCAATCTTAATGGTTAATCACCATAAAATGCAAAATTCAAATTGAATTTTTAGTAGAAATCCAAATTGAATTTAACTTAATCAATGAGCTGTGAGACGTATCATATTTGACCATCTTTGTCGCTGAATCTCATATAGGCTCATTGCTGCGGCTGTTGCTGCATTGAGGCTGGCGGTCTTGCCAGTCAGCGGGATCGAGACCAAAAAATCACAGGTATTTTCGGTTAACAAGCTGAGACCTTCACCTTCAGCACCCACTACAATCACAACTGGGCCATCAAATTTCACATCGTGAATGTTGGTAGTAGCGGTGGCCGTAGTGCCATAAATCCAGAAACCAGCCTCTTTCAATTCTTTTAAAGCCCGACTGAGGTTGGTAACTCTGGCTACTGGCAAATGTTCTAGGGCTCCTGCAGCTACTTTTTGGACGACAGAGGTAATTCCTACTGCCCGCCGCTGAGGAATCACCATGCCTTGAATGCCTAGGGCCTCAGCAGTACGAATCATTGATCCCAGATTCTGGGGATCGGTAATACTGTCGGCTACCAGGATAACGGAATGATCGTTGACGGCTTTGGCTTTCTCAATTAGCTCGCTTAAATCCAGGTAATGATAAGGAGCCACCTGAGCAACGATACCCTGATGGTTGCCACCATCACAAATCTGACTCAAGCGGCGGGGATCAACCTCATCAATGATCGCACCACTTTCTTTCGCTTTGTTGATCAGCAAGTTGAACTGGGGATCGTAACGTAGCTTCGACAATAGCCAAATACGATTAATCTGCCGACCACTCTCTAAAGCACTGAGGACTGGATGTTTGCCGTAAAGGTAGTCGGTTTGTTCGGTAGATTCTTCAATTTCTGATGGAGCTTGCTGGTCAGCAAATTTAGCGGGGCGATAACTATCATTCCGATCGAACTTATCAAAGCCTCGATTTCTATCGTTACCCTGATTCTCTCTGTCAAAGGATCTGGCTGGTCGATCATTTCTATCACTTCGATTATCTCTGTCAAAGGATCTAGCCGGTCGATCGCTGCCACCGCGACTATCTCTGTCGAATGATCTAGCTGGTCGATCGCTGCTACCGCGACTATCTCTATCGAATGATCTAGCTGGTCGATCGCTGCCACCGCGACTATCTCTATCGAATGATCTAGCTGGTCGATCGCTGCCACCGCGACTATCTCTGTCGAATGATCTAGCTGGTCGATCGCTGCCACCACCGCGATTATCTCTATCGAATGATCTGGCTGGTCGTCCCCCACCATCTCGAATAATCGGCTTCCGAGGTTGATTGTTA
>JAGVCD010000199.1 GCA_020059425.1 Chamaesiphon sp.
AGAAAGCCATTGAGCTGTCAACATCTGCAGCGGTAGACTACGGCTTAATCGATCGGCTAATTAATAGAGAGATTATTTATATTCTCACTTTTTAAAACTTCATTTCATAAGCACCTCGATCATACTTATTTCCAACAGGTCTTTTCTGAGACTCAATATCAGTACGAGCAGCATTGGCTGCCGTCCCAGAATTTATTGCTGGGCTATTAGCTTTCAAACGAAAATTCGCTTTGCCAGCAACAATCGATGGATTGACAAATAATGGATCAACATTAATTAAATTATTTTTAGCTAGGACGGCATTGGAACGATCTTTTCCGACTTTAATGACTCCATTAAAAGACAAGTTATAGTCCCATTTATTGCCCTTAGAATTATTATCTACAAATGTTGCCTTGGACTTGTCTTTAGCATAAGCAATATTATTGTAGAACACGGAACCATCAGAAAAAGATGAATTTATTTCAGCATTCAAGTCTCCTACCAAATTATTAGACTTCAAGTTATGAAAAGATGTGTTATTTCTGACCACCACTTTATCGCTTTGGAAAACATGAATGCCTCTGCCGCCATTGTCGAAAACAATATTATTTTCTACTAAAGTTGAGGCTCGATACTTAGGTTCTTTATAATTCGGCTTGGGATTTTTTTCTTTTTGAGTATATCTAAAATCATCGACGATAATGCCATTACCATCAGTAACTACCTGTCCCCCCGCTTGAGGTACCTTATTCTCATTAGAATAAGATATATTTCCTCTAATTACATTATGAAATCCGGGTTTATCATCAAAATTGATGGCGTGATAAATACTAATACCGCTACATTGCCAAGGTGCGGTAAAAGAATTTCTAAAAGTGGTGTTGCCCTCAATTAATAGGTAATCTGAGCGGCTGGCTCCAATTCCATTACAGCCAGAATCATGAACAACATTTTTTAATATCTGCACATGATGAGCAACACCTTGTTTACCATCTGTGACAATTCCATTCTCGACTTTAGAAGTAATTTCAAAACCAATGATTTTGATGTAATTAGCCTCAATTCTAAAAGCTTCTTGTGACCCCATCACAAACGGTCTATGGCCAGGAAAAGCTTGAAAAGTAATCCAACCATTAGGCTGGCCGGAGGTCTTAATTATTAGATTTTCGTTGTAGGTACCATTTTTTACATAAACAGTATCACCAGCAGCTACTTTTTGGTTAGCTTGCTGAATAGTTTTAAAAGCCTTGGTCTCACTGGTACCTGGAAAGGAGTCGTTACCTTTGGCACTATCAACATAATATTTTTTACCAATACTACCAGCAGTGGCTGGCAAGGTACCAAACTCTGGTACTGCTAAATGTGGGGCTGCAAATACCTCTTGATTTGGCTTCCCCTCCAACAGAGGTTGTCCCATTTTCATTACCAGAATCGATCCTAAAGTAATAAATGGAGCTAAGCATAGACCAAATAGTAAAAGTTTGTTTTTAATCATGATGAACCGCAATTAATTCTGGAATTGCCGAATGTAGTTATGAAAATAATGCTACGAATGCATTTAAGCTTCACGGTGATTTATCTGAATGATACTACATATGCAGTATAAAATTCTACTGTTTACTATTTAGAGCGATCGTCCCAAGCTTTGGCGGCTGTTTTAATCGCCTGATCTACAGTTTTTTCACCCAACATCGCGGCCTGTAGATTCTCATATATGGCTTTTTTGAGTACCCCAATATCCTTCATGGGTGGAATTAAGACCTCGGCTTTGCTCAATTGACTAGCACTAATTACTTTGCCCTGGGCTAATGCTGACTGGTCACTGGCTTTCATTTTTGTTTGATAGTCGGCGATCGCCTGCACCTGGGAAGGCAAGGTATCAGAATTATTGGCAAAGGCCAGTTGATTAGCCGCATTGGTCACAAACAAAGCGAATTTTACGGCCATATCTGGATTTTTGGTGGTACGGGGCACGACCATATTCATAACGGCGACGCTGATTTTACCAGTCTGGCCAGAAATTTGGGGGGCAATGGCCGATACTTTGGCAATCTGAGGGGCATTCTTGGCAATGTCATTAACCGCTGGTGCGCCTGCCGACAACAAGGCTATTTCACCCGATTGATAGAGCTGCATCCCCTGTTTGTGACCTTGAGTGAGAATTTCTTTGGGCAACAAACCTTGCTTATATAAATCTACCCAATACTGAAAAGCAGCTTGGCCAGCCGGGGTATCAAAAGCAGCTTTGCCAGAGGCATTTACCAATTCAACACCCATCTGCACTAAAGACTCTAATACGTCATTGGCATCCTCCGGAACCAGAGTGGCAAAGAAAGCATATTTTTTGGTTTTATCTTTGATTTGCTGGGCGACTTGAGCTAGTTCTTGATAGGTTTTGGGGGGCTGAGCAATCCCGGCTTTTTTAAATAGTTCTTTATTGTAAATGGTGATGTTGGTGGTGATGTACCAAGGCAAACCAAAGCTTTTATCGCCTAAAGTATTAGCTTTCCACATGCCCGGTAGATACTGTTTGCTTTCACCATTAGTTAGTTTGCTGTCTAGTTCTAACCAGGCATTTTTGGTAGCAAGTTGAGCCGCAAAGTCGGGGTTTAGGTTCACTACATCTGGGGCGGTTTTGGCCTGCATCGCGGCTAAGATTTTGCTTTCCATCCCTGACCAGGGTACATCGACCCATTTTACTTTGCTACCAGGATTAGCTTGCTCAAATTTGGTGATTAAGTCTTGAAAGTAGCTAGTAAATTTGGGCTGTAATTGCATTGTCCAGAATTCAATTTCGCCGCTGCCGCCTGCTTTTTGACCACCAGTGCAACTGACGATCGATCCAGAAAGAATGCTCAAGCCGGAGTAGGTGATAAATTGGCGGCGGGTAGTCATAGTTGGGGGCAGAAATTGAATTGTTTCACCCCATTTTGACATAGATGGGGATCGCAGCATATTTACTAAACCATCAGATTAGCCTGATGAATCTGATCTATTGACAACCATAATAGAATTGTCCGGCGAGTATTGTAGTGAGATAGATATAGCTCTATCGTGAGATGGGTTAAGCTGTGGACTTTATTACACCAACAATGTGGGCAATAAAATTATTGCTGACGAAAGTAATTGAGAAAAATGGTGAAAAACTCGGGGAGACTGGTGCCAATCTCTTTGGTAAATTAACCAATGATATTGGTCAGAAAATATCAGCTGAATTTGCTCAACAATTAGCTGACCAACTGGAAAATGTGCTGTCAAGTCCTGCTGCGATCGCTGAAATTGCAGGGGTAATTAACAATAGCCCGATAGAGGAGGCCATACAGGTTTTAGCATAGAGGCTAAAAACTCCATACATCAACGTAGTTCGGCAATATTCTATTTTGATATAAGTTTTAGATATCTATCATGGTAATCTAGAAAATATGGATTTCTATAACCCTGAACAATGCCGCAATGAAGCCGAAGTCGAGAGCAAATTTATTGTTCATTACCTGCTACCCGCCCTGGGATACCTACCAGATCAATGGTATCAAGAAGTCACCTTTGGCCGGATTCGACTAGACTTCTTAGCTAATGTGAGTAACAGCTCTCAACCATGCGATTATTTGCAACTAGTCATTGAAGCTAAGCACCCCAAACAAAATCTTGATCGACATGTCCGAAAATTCACTCGCTACCTAGAACAGGCCAACGCCCGTTATGGATTATTGATCAATGGTCGGCAGCTGCGTGTCTATGAGAAGGTCGATCGAGACATTCATTTGCGGCTACAGTTATGGGGAAGAGATCTACCAGCTAAGCTTTCCACACTTCACGCTATCGTCGGCAGAGAAACACTGCAAGCCATTTCTCAACAATCATCATCACCTCCCAGCGTTTTATTCCAGCCACAAATAACATCAGCAGGAGCATCAATCATGAAAGTCATTGCGGTCTATCATAATAAGGGCGGAGTTGGCAAGACCACTACAGTAATCAATTTAGCAGCAGCGCTCAGCAAGCGGGGCAAAAAAGTGCTAGTGATTGACTTAGATAGTCAAGCTAATACTACCTATGCTTTGGGATTAGTCAAGTTTCAAGATGAGCTACATGATGATATTCGCGATCGATATATTTATCATGTCTTAGCTGAGAACAAAAAATTCCCTATTGCAGAGGTGGTCAGGAAATCAGAATTTTGCAGTTCGCCCATCGATGTAATTCCCAGTCATATCGAATTGATGGAGCGCGAGCAAGAACTGATTCAATTAGCCCCATCTTTGACCAGACTAGTAAAAAAACTCAAAGATGTGGAACATCTCTATGATGTGGTGTTAATTGATACTCCACCATCGTTGAATCTTTATGCCAAAGTTGCGTTGATCGCTGCTGACTTCCTGCTAATTCCTTCTGACCTCAAGCCATTTGCTAATGAGGGGCTAAAAAATGTGCGCCGGTTTGTCTCTGAAATTGATGACTTTCGTGATTCCATGGGACGTAAGGCGATCGAGATTTTGGGTGTACTCCCTTCTAAGGTGGCCACTCACGCGAAGTTTGTAGAGCATAGCTTACCCAAAATGGAAGCCCTCATTGAAGAACGCTATGGTTTTCGGCTACTGAGTACCAGGATCTATGAAAGACGAGATGTATCACTGGCAATCGAACGGATGTTGGAAGTAGGCGATCTCGACATTCCTAATCCCCAATC
>JAGVCD010000330.1 GCA_020059425.1 Chamaesiphon sp.
GATGGGATAGACAGAACTTGCCAAAGGTTCTCGCTCAGCGCTCTGCTTATATCAACCAGAGACTATGATTTTTCTTTTCAGAAAGTGACACGCACCCCATTTTAGGGTTACTGACATTGAGAATAAAACTAAGAAGCGACTTGAAGTATAATTATACTGAGACAACTCTTAAAGTTGCTGTTCCTCTTAGAGGAGTATTTACTTTATATGGTGTTACCAGAGAAGATTTTGATATCTTCAAACGGTTATCACTTGGTTTCGATGTTAATGAAATTTCTATACTTAAATACAAACCTATTTTTAGAGTGCTAGAAAATGCTCAACTGATTAATACAAATGTAAATTTTGGAGGACTTAACAGTATAGACACTAGAACACTCGAATGGTTAAATCACTATGTTACTGATCCTGTTAGTAAATTACAATATCTTCGCCAACAAAAAATTGCGATACTGGGTTGTGGTGGACTTGGATCAGAAATTTACTTGAATCTATTAAGAATTGGGTTCAGAAATTTCTTTATATTAGATTCTTCTACTGTTGATTTACCAGATCTTAATCGACAAGCTATCTACCGTCGTGCTGATATCGGCAAAGAAAAAGTTGAAGTCTGCTCAGATTTCGCCAAATCCGAGTTTAAAGATGTAACTATTTCAACTAGTACTGTTAAAATTACTAACGAATTTGATCTTTCCTCAATATTAAATCATGAAAATCCAGACTTCATTTACTCATGTATTGATGAGCCAGTTGGCTTAGCAAAGTATATAGTTACAAAAGCATCAATTAATATAAAATCACCAGTAATTTTTGGAGAAGTTGGTTTGAATGATGCTGTAATTGGGCCACTACTTAAAAATTCTTATGATAAGTCGGATTATGCATGGTTCCTAAATAATTCCTCACTATGTGCTGAACTTAATTCTATTTGCGAGGGATCTTTATCCTTTACAAATTCTATCGCAGCAAATCTACAGGCTTGGTTAGGATTTACCCATCTTTTGGATATCGATATAATTACTAATCTTGGTCAGTACAACGTTGATTTTTATGATCTTTCTGTCTCTTGGGAAAATCTTAATATTACAGCAGTTAGGGACTTGCAATTAAATAGATTACCATTCATTCTAGAGTAATACGTCTAGAGCTTGATAACTATAGGTGTAACCCTCTCACGAATACCAAGATGCTAAGTGAACAGATCAAAGCTACATTGAAAGATGCGTGCCAGAAACTGACAGGTTCGAAGAAAAGGGCGTTTATGGCCAAGGTGGCTAAAGACTACTTTGACGCTTCCGCTCGGAAGACAGAAACCCATCTGGGGTGGGGTCGTAAAAGCATTCAGTTGGGACTTCACGAAAGTCGCACAGGGATTTTGTGCAAAGACAATTATCAAGCCAGAGGAAACCATAAGATAGAAGATAAACAGCCTGAAATGGCTGCCATGATCCGCTTGCTGGTAGATGGCCAAGCTCAAGCCGACCCACAAATGAAGACCACGCTCAACTATGCCAAAGTGAGTGCCCAAGCTGTCAGAGACATATTGATAAAAGAGCAGGGATACCGGGATGAAGAATTACCCACTCGTCAAAGCATCGGCACTATGATGAACAGGATGGGCTACAGCCTAAAAAAATTCAAAAAGTGAAGCCTCACAAAAAAGTACCTGAAACCGATGCTATTTTCGAGAATGTTGCCTCAGCAAAGTTTTCTACAGAGGCGAACCCAAAAGCGCTGAGACTTTCTATCGATAGCAAAGCAAAAGTTGCCATCGGTAATCTCTCCAGAGGTGGCAAAGCGAGAACTTTAGAGGCACTTCAAGCCGATGACCATGACCACTACCGGGAGGCAACACTCGTACCATTTGGTATTCTCGATGTCCAAAGTGATCAGCTCTCTATCTACTTTGGACAATCAGCAGAAACGAGTGATTTTATCGTCGATTGTTTAGCAGATTGGTGGCAGACCAATCAAGCTGCTCATCCACTAACCGATGAATTAGTCATTGAGTTGGACAATGGGCCAGCGCTAAGCAGCCACCGGACACAGTTCATCAAACGCATGGTGCAATTCGCCCAAGCTACTCAGCTTAAGGTAAGACTGATTTACTATCCCCCTTATCACAGCAAGTACAATCCCATAGAGCGCTGCCCAGCAGCGTTAGAAAATTATTGGAGAGGAACTATTCTTAGCTCCGTTGAAGTCGCTCTCCGATGGGCTTCTAATATGAAATGGAAGGGAGTTACGCCTATCGTGAAGTTAGTCGAAGCCATCTATCCAAAAGGTGTGATGGTGTCTGCTGCTGAGTTGGCTCCTTTCTCAGAACAATGGCAGCGCTCTGAGACTTTGCCCAAGTGGGATATTACTATTGTTCCTTCCTGAGCGGTATTTTATTTTGCGGCTATTCCCTTAAGTAGTTTACCTGGCACAGTTCAATCGAGGATAACAATTTACGAGCGATGGGTGTAATCTGAAGGCTTGTCGCCAAAGCCCAGATTTAGAAACCAAAGCATGAGTTCAAACCCATCATTAGCAGCTATTTCACCTCCTAAATACTCACTAGAAATTAGAGATCGGGATGGTGGCAAAGATAAAGCCAGTGAGTCATTCGTAATTTTATGTATCAGCAAGACCAATGCTCTCACCCAAGCTGAGACGATCGCTCAGGGCTGGGGGATTGCTTATGATCCTGCCGATCGACCACCGTTGGAAAAGATTGCTCGTGATCATTATGTTGTCGCCACTGCTCGCGCAGGGTTGGAGAAGCGGATTAATCGGTACTCGATGGTGCAGCGGTTAACTGAGGATGGGCATTCGGTTACTGAAGAGTCGCTGGGTTATTGTAAGCCGATGGCCGATCGCATGAAATCGATAAAGAAGGAGATCGATCGGGAATGGGCGGCGCTGGTGGCTTCGATTCATTTGGCACCCACTGATGATTTGGAGCTGGCGAAGAGGCTGGAGCAGCTGGAGGCACCAGCGCCGGAGCAACGGGCTAAGGCTGAGAAGATTCGGTTGACTGTGCAACACCCTGGCGTTGACTTTGGCCATGCCGAGCTTACCTACCAGGCTACCCGCGATTACCAAGCTCTGGTTAGGGGCGTTGATATGGAGGCCGCAGCGCGGAATATTCAAGCCGTTGCTGCCAGCCAGAAGAAGGCTACCACTGAGCACTTCGAGCAATCGATTTTAGCTATCCACCATTTACCGCATAGGGCCGATCGAGCATATTTGATTCTCGACTGTGGAATTCTGGAGCTGTTGAGCAGCCTTGGGGTTTTCACTAGTGCTTCGCCGGAAGTCTTGGAGCTGAAATGTAAGATTTTGGCACGGGCTAAAGAGTGGGAGCGGCAGTTTTCCTTTCACTTCACCTCTGAGCAAGCGCCCATCAGTTTCTTGACTCGGGCAGCTACTCCCTTCCCAGTGTAGAATTAGACATAAAGCAGAGAAACATTGATGAATCGAATGGAGCAGCTAAATAGCAAAAAGTTTGAAGAGCAAGAATGGC
>JAGVCD010000128.1 GCA_020059425.1 Chamaesiphon sp.
ACTGTGATGTTGTCAGGTATAAATTGCACTTTTACTGGCATGATCAGTACTTAATATTAATGAACACAGTTAAGATTCGTAAGATTATGAAATTTTTATGATATTGCTACGAGTTGTAACAATACTATACAATTGCTGGATTGGTGAGGGTAGTACAATACGAGAAGTAAGTACATTCTGGCGCAGACTTAACTAGTACAGCAAGGTTTTTTAAATATGAATTTGGCTGACGAAAATGTAGTTGTGGCACTAATTTTACGCTACGGATTTGACCTAGGAGAGCAGTCGGCATTAAGTATGGTGCGCTCCTGGAGTTGTAAATATGACCCCAGTTTTTTGTCACTTGCTGTGGTAGAGTCTCTCCACCTGGGTCGATATAAGGCGGTGTCGATCGAACAAGTTTTAAATGGCTGGCAGCGGCGGGGTGAACCGATGCCCCATTTCAGTGACGAATTTGCTGACATGGTCAGCGGTCCAGGAGTTTTAGCTAGATTGGCCATTGCCGATGATCAAGAAACCAATGACGAGCTGGAACTGGAGTTGGAAAAAACCTTATTTTCAGCCAGTGACATTGCAGAAGCACATCGATCGACTGAGGTTTTTGAGTTAAGTGATCCAGCTCTAGACGAAGGATTATCAGGCGCCACAGCACCACCGAGCCGTCTCGCTACTGCCCTCCACCAGGCATCACTGAATTTAACCCCTAGCCGTCATCCCCTGGCATCAACCAGCCCACTCCAGGATGACTGGCATCAACCAGCAGAAAATGATGATGAAACAACCTTGGCACCACCAGCCCAGGTTTCTCCGTTTTATTACAAGCTCCGGGCGGTGGCAGCAGCAGCGCCAACTCGCCAAAAAAATAAAAGATAAATATCATCAGGGTTAACCGCCACCCATTCTAATTTCCGAACAAAAAGAGGCTAAACTCCAACCAGCTGAGCTTTTTTGGACACTAGTCCGGAGGCGAAGATTGGGACTAGCAAACCAAATCCGTTCTTCAATCTGCATCGATTGGTAGGATAGAAACAGAGTTACCGCCTCGTCTTCTCCAATCTGAAATTTCCCAACAGACATGAGCTGACCATTGGCCATCCATAGCAGTGACCCGGCTAGAGAGTTAGCAGTAGGCAGATCGATCGGCATCAGCACAGTCGTTGTACTGGTCGGCACCGCATTCTTCGGAGCATTCCATTGTTGAGCTGTTTTAGAAGTTACTTGAATACCAGCCACCGCTGGAATACCAGCAGCGGAGTGCTGTTGACGCAACTGCAATAGCTGGGGATGATCAACCGCTAACATTTCAATCAGAATATCGGAGCTACCATGCTCAGACTGTTGGTTGGTAAGTTGATGGCTAGTACGTTGCGAGAACCATTTACCCGCACTCATTTCTAAAAACTTTTGAATAGTCATGAATATTAAAATACAAATATCGATTGTGTGAAAAATATCACCGCTCATAATTTTAGAGCGGATCCGCCGTCTAGCGCCAAGCGCAATTATTCAATATCCAACTTAGCCAAAGATAACAAAGCTGACTGAGCCACGTTAGTATTTTGATCTTTGGCTAAGTATTTCAGCGCGGCTCCACTTTTAGGAGATGGTAACTGGCCCAAAGATTCCGCTAAGCGCTGCCGCACTAACCAGTCCTCGTGATCAGCAAAGCGCAAGATATGATCGATCGACTCCAAGGCTTTAATTTCACCCAGCGCCGCGATCGCGGCCTGAATAACCACCACTTCTGGGGCATCCAGGGCTTTAATTAATACATCAAAGGCGCGCGGATCTTTCAGATTACCCAAAGCCACCGCTGCACTAAAGCGCACCAACCAATCAGTATCTTCATAAAAAGCCCGCACCAAACTGTGGAAAGCGCGAGCATCTTCCAAATAACCTAATGCCCCAGCAGCATCTGCTCTAATGCCATAATCGGGATCATTTTCGAGTAAACTGACTAGGATTGGGTATGATTCAGCAGTGGCTTTAATTCCCAATGCAAACACCGCCATTGATCGCAACTGCAAGTTTTCATCATGCAAAACTTTTTTGATCAGAGGAAAAGCCTCAGCAGCGGGGACTGCTCGGAGCGAAGCTAAGGCCACCATCCGATCCTTGGAGTTTTCACTCTCCAATCTGAGAGATAATTCCGCCAAGTCGTATTCGCCCATTTGTGTTACCGAACCTTTATCTATCAATAGTAACAATATTTTTTTTGTAGTTCTAGGCACATGCTGTTTCACCCCGAGCTAGTACAAGTTTGTGAGTTAACCATCCAACAGATCCGAGAAGTATTAGCTGTATATCACGTTTCTATTCAGCGCTATTTGCCAGCTACCGGAGAATGGCAGCATCAATCGCCCACCGAAAATGCCCCGCCCTCCTCTTTTTTGTCTTTAATTGATGGTTTGAGTGGCGAGCCACCCGCTGAAATCAGTGGTGAACTCACCGCTATCATGGGACAGCGCCTCCGAGACCTAGAAATGGTTTCTTTTAATATCATCTCCAAAATTGGCTCTGTCGCCGTCAAGGGAAAATGCGTGCTCCTCCCAATTACTTGCCAGAACTTGGTCTGGGGTAGAATTTGTATCATTGGCAATACCGAAATTTGGCAGCTGCGAGATTTTGATTGGCTCCAGGTGCTAGCGAAAGTACTAGGACAATCCATTTTTGCCATTTATCAACTCCAGGTGCCGCAGGTTATTCATAACCAAGCAGCAGCGGATACTCTGCCGGAGTTCGATAATGAGTCCGTAGAAATTCTCCATGCCCAACTGACCGAACTAGTGCAACGAGATCAACATAAGGACGAGTTTATCAGCAAGATTTCCCATGATCTACGCGCCCCGTTGATGAACATGCGCATGGCACTTAAGATGCTCAAAATTAGTATTAATCAAGATCCAAATCTGGCACAGTTGTTCAGCAATCAACGCACCCAGAACTATTGGAATATTTTGGAGGCAGAATGCGAGCGGGAAATTAGCCTAGTCAATAATGTTTTAGATTTACAAAAAATTGAAACTGGCAATACTCAACTCCAAAGAAATGAGATTAATATGACTGATTGGCTCCGATCGATCGCCGAACCATATCAATCCCGAGCGGCTCAACATCAGCAAAAACTCTGTCTGCGCCTACCAGAACAACCCGCCCCAGTCATTACTGATGAAGCATACTTACAGCGAATTATTTCCGAGCTATTACATAATGCTTGTAAATACACCGCTAGCGGCCAAGAAATTATCTGCGAGCTAGAATATCCACCACCAATGCTGAGTATCGGCGGCACCACCGACGAGCCGTCCACTACCGCTACCCAACTATCGGCCAATGCTGTACCCATCTATTTCACAGTTAGCAATCAGGCGATCGTTGAGTCTACCGACTTGCCCCACTTATTTGACAGGTTTTATCGAGTACCAGCAGCGGATCATCATCGCCAAGGGGGTACCGGGCTAGGGTTATCACTGGTACGCGATCTAATCGAACAACTGCACGGCCAAATCACAGTGCAAAGCCGAGACGGTTGGACAACTTTCACGGTGGCTTTACCGCTATCACCACCGAATTAACCGCTACAATCTAGAATTAAGCAGTATCAATCCCCCAAATCATGGAACTCCAGACTTTACAAGAAAGAGTACAGTTCATTGAAAACAAGCGCACCTGGTTGCGCCAGTTGCTGGCCGATCCCCAACAGGCCCACTTGGCAGTGGATATTAATCAAGCGTTGATCGAGCTGGAAGACTTGGCCGCAGAATTTGCCCGTACCTTCCCCGATGGGATACCAACTAATAATAATTAAAAGAAATTCGAGTTGATTTTAATAAATACTTTTTAGTTGCTTCTTCGCTTCTTTTTGCAAACCTGCCGCAATTTTAAATAATTCCTGCCCAGAGTGCAGGTATTCGTCGTTGTAGCAGGTTGTGTAGCGGTTAAGTTCTTCGATCGCATCCCCCAACCGACCCAGGCAATAGTAAATATTAGAAGCAATGCCTGCCAAATTCGAGGGGTTGGGCAGGGAGTGAAAATGCTGCTCGGCTTTCTTCAGATGGCGCTGGCAATCGAGTAAATACGCCGCAAAGTTACCGAGCAAATCATCATCAAAAGGATCGGCGGATAATTCGATCAGTTTGGTTTTAAATGGCTTGAGGATGGCGGTGATCGATCGATTCACCGGAGCATAGACCGAGTTCAGCCAAATTTCAATTTCGCTATCAATATCGGGTGCCGCCTGCCGATTTTTGGGGCGGCGGCTGGCGCGGTTCTGAGCAATCCGTTCATCAATAGCTGCTGGCGCATCCCGCTGGAGCGACCTGTCATAATCTTGCTTGCGCAGCGGATCACTCAATACTTCGTAGGCCGCATTGATAAAAATCATTTGATCGATCGCCGCATCAGATTGATTTAGATCCGGATGGTGCTGCTTGGCCAATTGCCGATAGGCTTGTTTAATTTCAGCCGTTGTCGCCCGTGGATTGATGTGGAGGGTTTGGTAGTGGGTGTTAATCATGCAATACACTAATCAAACTAATTCTTGATTTCCGGATCTTGGAACAATGGCGTACTCAGGTACCGTTCACCAAAGCTGGGCTGAATCATCACAATTAGTTTACCTTGGTTTTCGGGACGTTGCCCCACCTTAATGGCCGCACACAGCGCCGCTCCGCTGGAGATACCAGAAAGCAAACCTTCTTCCCGAGCTAAGCGACGGGCATAGGCGATCGATTCCTCATCACTGACCGTAATTACCTCATCAATTAAATCTACCCGCAGCACCTGGGGCACAAACCCCGCCCCAATCCCCTGAATCTTGTGCGGACCAGGTTTTCCACCCGACAACACAGCGCTATTAGTTGGCTCCACTGCAATTACTTGAGCACCGGGCTTACGCTCTTTCAGCACCTCACCGACCCCCGTAATCGTACCGCCAGTGCCAACTCCCGCGATTAAGATATCGACTTGACCATCGGTATCTTGCCAAATTTCTTCAGCGGTGGTGCTCCGATGAATCGCCGGATTAGCTGGATTCCGAAACTGTTGCAGCATATAAGCATGGGGGGTTTTATCGACAATTTCTTGCGCCCGCCGAATACAGCCACTCATCCCTTCGATACCCGGCGTAAGTTCTAGCTCAGCGCCATAAGCTCGCAACATCGATCGCCTCTCCATACTCATGGTTTCTGGCATGGTCAAAATCAAGCGATAGCCCTTCGCCGCTGCGGCCATCGCCAAAGCAATACCAGTATTGCCAGAAGTGGGCTCAATCAAAACAGTTTTGCCGGGGGTAATCAAACCTTCCCGTTCCGCCGCCAAAATCATGTTCACCCCAATCCGGTCTTTCACCGAAGCCGAGGGATTCATACTTTCTAGCTTTACTAAAATATCTGCGACACAACCCTCCGCAGCAGGAATCCGTTGCAGCCTGACCAGCGGGGTGAAACCAACTAATTCAGTGACATTATTAGCAATACGCATCGGTTTCACCAGTTCAAATCTCATAAATTATACCTGCAATTTCTAACCAATGCTGCTTGATTCCAGACCATGCCAAATCTTTGCTAGAATAATTCAGGACTTTGCACGGTTGGCCGAGCGGTTTAGGCAACGAACTCATAATTCGTGCTAGACAGGTTCAACTCCTGTACCGTGCATCCTTAAATTTCTAGTGAACATTCCCCACGACAGTTTGGATGGGGTGTTCCACTGTTTAAGATAAAATGAATCTCGGTCTCAATCTTGATAATTAGCCAGGTATTCCTTGACAGTTCCATCATCTGGTAATAAACCCCCGCTGGCGCTGGTGGAAACAGCTTTCCTTTCCAGCGCTGCTTGTTTGCTGTTTTTAATAAGTGACTATCTGCCGATGAGCAGGGGATTTTTGAAGCCACTTTTAGCTTTGCCTTTAATTTTGGTCTATTTGCGGTGGGGTAAAAGAGCGGGTTGGATGTCGGTGGTGGTGTCTAGTTTATTGCTGTCGGTATTGATGGGACCCACCCGCAGTATCTTGTTTACGATTCCCCACGGTTTACTCGGCATTCAATTGGGAGCCTTTTGGCGGCGGGGTATTGGTTGGGGTCAGTCGATCTTTGTCGGTAGCATCCTAGATTCGCTGGGTTTCTTTTTTCGTGTTTGGCTAACCTCTATCCTAGTAGGTGAAGATCTCTGGACTTATACAATTGCCAGAACCAGCGATATTTTAGGTTGGATATTAGAGAAATTTGGTACTTTAGCAGAACCAAGTATCTGGGCTGTGCAGATAGCAGCCATTAGCTTGCTATTTTTGAATAGCATGGTGTCATTACTAATTATTCATTTGGCGGCGCTGCTGCTTTTTGACCGGATCGGTGGCCCTATTCCTCGTCCGCCAGCCTGGTTAGAAGAGACACTAGAACTCTAAAATAATCTCAACCAACAAATCTGGATTCAAAATAGTTGATCAATATTCACACTCAGCATCACCTCAGCGAGCAGTGGCTAGACCGACATCACCACCAACGCCCCCATTTTTGCTGTGTATTAGGTTTTACGGCTACTGGTCTACTGCCCCAGATTTCAGCGGCAGGTCTCACCCCAGCCGATCGACAGTTTACGGCTTTAGCTGATGGCGAGTTTTTAGCCCTGGGAATACAACCCCATTATCAGTATCCACTCCCCCCTCTCCAGGCTGGAGTTTCCCCGGCGATTATTACTCGATCGATCATCGCCACCTTAGATATTCCAGTAACTATATTCAATGCTGGCCTTACCCACAACCCGACTTTTCCCTGTATAGATTTGGGCGGTCAACCCGCCCAATGCATCACCACCGGTCAAGCTCTCGCCCTGACAGTAGTTCATCATTTATGGCAACAAGGTCTGGACTGGGGCAAGAAATTAGCGCACTCTTTACCAGCCAAGTCCTATTTGGTGATTGGTGAATGTGTGGTGGGTGGCACCACCACGGCGTTGGCCGTCTTAACAGCGCTCGGAATTTCCGCTGCTGGCAAAGTCAATAGCAGTCATGCCACCTGTAATCATGAGCAAAAATTGGCGGTAGTGCAGCAAGGTCTTAATCGATTGCCAGTCGCCGCTGATCCCTGGCAAATCGTGGCCACCCTCGGCGATCCGATGCAGATAGTAGTAGCAGGCATGGCGATCGCTGCGAGTAATCATTGCGGAGTGCTGCTGGCTGGTGGCACCCAAATGATGGCGGTCTATGCCTTAATGCAGGCTCTG
>JAGVCD010000197.1 GCA_020059425.1 Chamaesiphon sp.
CTCAGGCCATGAATTTGGCGGCCTTTAGTATTAGTCCAGATGACATTGCCCTGGGTATCGGCCATGCCGATGTAATCAGTGGATGCTTCCAAAATGGAAATTAGTCTGGACTGTTCTTGTTCGAGACGTTTGCGTTCACTAATATCTTGAGCAGTGCCGATCGATTGTTTTACTACACCATGAGCATCACGACTAAAGACTGATTCCCGACTATAAAGCCATCGCCATTCGCCATTAGCCTGTTTCATCCGATACTCAAACTCAAATACTTCACCTTCTTGACTAGTATTTAACTTCTCAAAATAGGTAGGTAGTAAGTCCCGTTGATCATCGGGATGCATTAGCTCTTGGACAAAGTTGGCACCCATTGCCTGAATCTGTTCTGGTGTATAGCCTAATAGTGCAGTTAGCTCACGATTGGCATAAACATTGCGCTGCTCTTGTAAGTCAAACAGATACAAAATGTTCGGTGAGGCATCAGCAATTTTTTGGATGAATTCTTGGCTGGCTTGGAGCGCTACGGTTCGCCCAGCCACTTCTATTTCTAGTTCATGATTCAACTGTTCGAGAGCGATCGTAGCTTGTCTTCGTTCTGCCACTAATTGTGACATTTCAGTTTGATGAGTTTGAATTAATTCTAGTTTTTCGGCTTCTAGACGAGCTACCTTTTGCTCTAGTGTTTCTACTAAACAATGAGTCTCTTGGGGATTAACTAGCTGGAGCAGTTTATTATGCTTGATCAATCCCACTACCGCACCATCATCATCTACCAATGGTAGATGTTCGATCTGATGGCTATTCAATAAATTAAAGGGTACTAATAAATCAGTGTATTCCTGGCAGCGCAAGGTTACCACTGGTGAAATCATCACATCAGCGATCGACAGTTCTGTCAGATCTTGACTAGCCACACAATGCTTCGCCAGATTTTGATTAGTTACCATACCAACCAACCGGTGGTCATCTAATACCAAGATGTAGCCACTCTCAATAATTAAGTCGATTACGTCTATGAGAGGGACTATCGGAGAGATCGTGAGCGGATTATGAATAATTGCAGTTTTTAAATCACTATCGATAGAAGTTAAAGACATAGGCATAATTTTTATTTCCTGCCTTTTTAGTCTACATGCAATTTCTGCAAATCTCAGCGCAACTCTAGCATAAAGGTAGAAAACAGTCTAAGTACTGGACTTATGGTTGATCGAATAGCGTCAACAATATTTACTGATATCGGCACCGCATTCATCAGCTAGATAGCACAAGGCTCGCCACCGCAGAGCGACGACTTCGGTGTAAACCGGGTTTAATTTACACAGTGGTGGAATGTGCAGTACTGTGCGACCGCAGATTTTAATATCGCGCTCGAAAGGGCACTGAGCCGGAATCAATTGACATAAACGATTGGCCTGTCGTTCATTGTTGATGGTTAATCGATCGATCCATTGGCGCAGTGGTCTTAGACAAGAATGGTGATAATTTTCTGGAGCAAAATGCTCAGATTGAGAGACTGCCATTAGCTTTCTCCTGGGTAACTGTCTTTATTTACAGGTGTTACCCAGAGGTTTCCGTACATAATTTTGGGGATCAAGGAGATATGTACAATTTGTAATATTTAGGTGAAATCAAAAGGGGATTTGGTCTAAATTAATATTTCCCGAAAAACTATTTATCAAAGATGGGACTTACTTCATAACCAGCTTTGCGCAGCAGGGCAATAACCCCCTGTTGGCCACCCAAATGTCCAGCACCTACCCCAAAAAAAGTAGGCTTTTCCTTAGCAACGCGGCCAATAATGGGAATCCACTTGCGATTGCGTTCATCTAGTAGACCGGCTAAAAACCGTTTATTGGTATCACTGGATACGCCGGTTTCGACTTTAGATACTAAGCCATACAGTTTGGCAATGTCTTGATTTTTGTAAGCAATTTGTAGGTCTTGGTAGTCTTTAATGCTTTGCTTGCGGACTTTTTGCCGATTGTCGATCGAATCTATCAGTTGCTTTACTTGCTCTTTCACAGGGATGCGATCGAATACCGATAATTGTTCTTGAGGGGTTTCTAAACCCTTAATGGCAATATTTTTCTTGCGGGCTAGCCTACCAAGAGTGACTTCCCAAGAACTAGTTTTGCACTTATCCGGAGCGACTCCAGCCACGATACCGCTCACCAGTAAAGGGCGCAAATTACTAACGCTCGAAAAGGACACTTCTTTTAATTCTTTGGCAAAAAATTTTTTGACTTTGCGATACTCTGAAGCTGTCATCACATCTTTTAGAGTTTGGCCACGGGGCAATAACATTCCGGCTCCTGCTAAGAGCGGTACGCTAGAGTCAGTAATATCAATTTCTAGATAAAGTTGTTGAATATTATCTAAAACCTTTTTTTGTTTAGGCTTGAGGACTAATAGATCGACACAGGCACTGTGGATAGTGCCAAATAGATACGATGGTTTCTGGATGCCTGGACCAGATATTTCCCACATTAGTGATTTTTCGGTAGGTACTTGCCCCCAGATAATTTGGGGGGTCAGGCCAATGATTAATGAACTTATTGCAGCTGCCAGAGAGGATTTCTGAAAAGCGGGAAGAATCATAGCAGAGAAAAGATACTAATAATGCTAATCCTAATTCTAGCTTCAATTATCTGGGAAGAGATGGCGGAAATTTCCGCCTACCGATTACTAGGTATGCACCACGCAACTACTTAAGCCCACTAAGCTACCAGCTTTGGTTAATCCCAAAACTAAACGTGGCAGTACACAGCCATTATTTTGGTGGCCATCAGCAGTGTCTAGATTGATTTCTACGAAGACAGGATGGCTTAAATCGGTCTGGGCTTGATACCAATCAATTAATTTTTGCCAAGCGGCCATGATTTCTGAAGCAGTATATTCGGGGTCACTGAGATATTCCCACCACTGGCCAGAGCCAGTTGGCAATGAAAAAATTTCGATTCTGGCCTGGGGATAGATGGTACCGCCAAAAGCCGATCGAATCTCTTTTTCGGTAATACTTGTTGGTGCAGCTTGGTCTTGATTGGCCACCACATAGAAAGGAGCTAGTTCATGGTCGTTTTCATCACCCATGCCAATGTAAATGCCTGACATTATCTCAGCGGCTTGGGCAGCTAAGTCTTGGCAGAGCTGGAATTCGATCGGATCATGATCATGAGGAATCACATCCCCCGACTGGCAGTAAGCACCACAGTCATAAACTACTGTTTGGGTAGATAGTACATTATGGGGCCAATTTTTTTCAGCGGGATTATCCCTCTCTATGCCATAGGTTTCTAAGCATTCAGCTAATGACTGGAGGCGTGCGGGGTTAATTTGGCAATTGTCGGTCGAGTTCATGGTCTTGGCTGACTTTTCCCTAAAATAGCGCGGTACAATGATTAATCTTTGCTTGACCAGCCATTAGATATGTTCGATCGATTTCGGCAAAAATATCCACAAGGCAGCATCACCAGTAGTCTAATTCAAATTCATAATGATCGATATATCGTTAGTGTTTCTATTAAGGTTGATGGGGTAGTTTTGGCCACAACTTTAGCCGCCGATGAGCAAATTCAGGTGGCTGAAGCCCAAGCTACGGCTCAAGCGATTCAAACACTGCATCTTGGAGAGCCAGGGCTGACCGAGTTGTCCCAAACTCAGCAACCAAAATTAGAGTTGGTTCCATCTATACCGGCTGTCAGGCTAGACGACATTGCTGAAGACGCACCGCCAATTATTTTTGGGGCCAGTGCCGCTATTGCTGCAGGCACCACAGATGTCAGTGAAATTAACGAACCAGAAATCAAACTAGCTACAAGTCAACAAGAACCAGTGGCGATCGTCCAAGAGAATAATAAAGCTAATACTTACAATATTTCTACGATCTCACCAGCAGAGCCGTCACTCAGCGTTACCGATATGATTCCACTAATTAATATGGAACTTAAACGGCTGGGTTGGTCGCGGGAAAAAGGCCGGGACTGTATTATCGAACTCTACAACAAACGTTCTAGTTCACTCCTCAGTGACGAAGAACTGTTAGGCTTGCTACGTTACTTGCAAGCCCAATCAGTAGCTGATGAATAGATGAGAGTTAAAATTAGTGAACGACAGTCAATTGTCGTTTGTCCAGAACTTTATCAATCAATCCATACTCAGTCGCTTCAGTTGCAGACATAAAAAAGTCACGTTCAGTATCTTCCTTAATCTTCTCCAGTGGCTGACCGGTATGATCGGCTAGGAGAGTATTGAGACGATCTTTGATGTACAGAATTTCTTTTGCTTGAATCGTAATATCGGTAGCCTGACCTTGAGCACCGCCGGAGGGCTGGTGAATCATGATCCGGGAATGGGGCAGACTCACCCTTTTACCTTTGGTACCTGCGCTCAGCAAAAAAGCGCCCATACTGGCAGCAAAGCCCACACAAATAGTCGAAACATCGGGTCTGACCAAGTTCATCGTGTCATAAATCCCCATCCCCGCAGAGACTGAACCACCGGGGGAGTTGATGTAGAGGAAAATATCTTTCTCGGGGTCTTCGGACTC
>JAGVCD010000297.1 GCA_020059425.1 Chamaesiphon sp.
CCAAAATGCTGGAGTATGATAACCCCGCAGCGGCTTTCAGTAAGCAAGATGAATTCTATCGTCCCGATCGATCTCTCACTGGCTTTGAAATTGTAGTGGCTTCTTCTAACAATGCTGCGATCGAGAATGTTACTACCGAACTACCCGCGATCGAAGCGATCGATACTCAATATCAAGACCAAGCCACCTATTTCAGAACGGTATCAGAAAGCGTAAAAGCCTATGTGGAAAATAAGCGATCTAAAAACTCCTTCAGTCCTAAAGCCCAGTCTTCTATGTCTCCAGATGCTGCAGAAGCATCTCCTAGCAACGTAACTTGGGGTTTAATTGCTGCAGTTTTAGGCAGAAAAGCAAACTGTAATGACTTTTGTCAAGGCTTTTGGTGGGATAAAGATGGCTCCATTAAAGCTGTGCTGAAAGGCAAAACCGATCCTCAGCAGTGGCATGATGCCCAGCAAAAATTTTCTCGCTGTCAGCAAGTGGTGCAACGTCTAATCGATCAACGGGAGGTCTGGTATAGACAACTTCAAGACTCCAACACTTTGCCACCCCAGTTAATGGCCGCTAAAAATAGTCTTGGGGA
Source organism: Chamaesiphon sp. (assembly GCA_020059425.1). Next base: position 584 of record JAGVCD010000297.1, read on the forward strand.
TGCCTTTGCCGATCGCGATTGGTGGAATCGATCGAATGATAAACTCCAATTGTCGGCACCTTGGGTAGAGCGAGAACTCAATCAGGCTCGCACTGAACTATTTTTAGCTGCCTTAAATATCCATGAGCAGTTCATCAAACAGGCGGCGACACCGTTCAAGCGCAATCTAGACCGCTGGGTAACTTTGGTAAAAGGAGATCAAAAAAATCTGACCGAAGAGCAAATCTTGGATTTGTGGCAGACATTTTTCTTGGTAGTGCCGATCGTTTCTACGACTTTTGCTTCCAACAAAAGATTATTTGGCCGTCTACCGACTGCGGCGCTGGGTTGGCTATTAATCGATGAAGCTGGCCAAGGCATTCCTCAAGCAGCGGTGGGTGCCCTGCAGAGAACCCAACGGGCGCTAGTGGTTGGCGATCCCCTGCAGATTGAGCCAGTCTTTACCCTAGACAAAGCTTTGGTTAAAGACTTACAAAATTATTTTGAAATTGAGGATCATTGGAGTCCTAGCAAAGCATCCATCCAAACTCTTTGTGATAGGTCGAACCCCTTGGGTACAGAAATCGAAGTAGATAACGAATCACAATGGATTGGTTGCCCGTTATGGGTGCATCGTCGCTGTATCGAACCAATGGCGACAATTTCTAACAAAATTGCTTATGAAGACAAAATGGTGGTGGCCACTCAGGCACCGCACCAAGAGCAACAATTTCCGCTGGGGGATAGTTGTTGGATTGATATCGATGGTAGATGTCAGGGAAAGCATTGGGTAGAAGCCCAAGGTGAAAAAGTAGTGGAAATGCTAACTGAATTAGTAAGTATTGAAAAAACTCTGCCGAATCTCTACTTGATTTCTCCCTTCAAAATGGTGAGCTTTAAGCTGAAGGAATTGCTCAAGCAAAAATCATCCCAATGGGCGATCGGCCTGGCTAATAATGATGTGGTTGGTTGGATCGATAGATCTGTCGGCACAGTGCATACTTTTCAGGGTAAAGAGGCTGATACCGTCATCTTTGTGTTGGGTGCTGATGGGGATAGATTGGGGGCGTTGGACTGGGCATCGTATAAACCAAATATTTTAAATGTAGCAGCGACACGGGCTAAATTTCGGCTGTACATCGTTGGTGCCCATCAACTGTGGTCGAAGTTGAGACATTTTGATGAAGCCAGCGATCGGTTACCTCTCGATCTGGTGGTAGAAAGCGTCGAATTGATTGATGAGCCAGTAGCTCCCCAAACAGGGATGACTTTTCATCCTCATGAACCTTTTGACCAAAACAATAGCCAGCACAAGCTGTGGGATTGGCTCAAGGAAGCTTTTAAAGACGATGAAGGCGTAGCCTATTACCGCTTTCCAGTATTCAAAAAAACTGGCAACCTGCTGCGTGAACCAGATATTTTACTTTTGCATCGGCAATATGGACTGTGGGTATTTGAGGTGAAAGGGTGCCAAATTGGAAATATTCAAACCATTCAAGGCCATGAATGGCAAATGAATGATTGGTACGAGGAAACATCCACCCCGGTCATGCAGGCCGAGGATGGAATGTTTGCTGTTAAGGGTAAATTGGAGCAATGCCGAGAAATTCGAGATTTAGTCTGGACAAGCTTTCGAGTGGCTTTGCCAGATGTAAAAAGAAGCGGCTGGCAGTCCCGAGGCTTTGATAGTTTGGCTTCTAGTCAGGGGGTAGTGTGGGTTTATGAGGATTTGACCCCCGTAGCGCTAAAGCAAGGAATTAGTAATGCTGCCAAAGATCGGCAAAAAGTGTTGAGTGATGCAGAATGGGAATTGGTTAAAGCGCTTTTGGGTGGTTCTTTGCCAACAACTACACCTCGATCAATTCCTACTGGTACTCCAGCAATTAACCCACTGCGGGTGATCAATGCGATCGATGCCCAAATCAAAACGCTGGATGAAACTCAGCAAGAAGTAGCATTCTCGATTCCCAATGGACCACAGCGGTTGCGGGGGCTAGCGGGGACAGGCAAAACAGTACTTTTGGCCAAAAGAGCAGCCAAAATTCATGCTAAACATCCTGATTGGAATATCGCGTTTGTCTTTTTTACCCGATCGCTCTATGAACCAGTGACGGAGATGATTGGTAATTATTATCGAGAAATGACTAATGGAGAAGAACCAAATTGGGCGAAAATCAATGTCTTACATAGCTGGGGTGCCAAAGATCAGCGAGGGTTCTACCAAGACTTGGCCATGAAATCGGCTCATCGACCACTATCAGTGGATGATATTAAAGCCAAAATTGGCCAGGCTAGACCTATTGAGAATTTCACATATGCTTGTGAAGACCTCAGCAAAGCCAATATTCCAGAAATTTATGATGCCATTTTGATTGATGAGGGGCAAGATTTGCCCGGTGTTTTCTATCTTTTAGCTTATCGGGCGTTGAGAGAACCGAAAAGACTTTACTGGGCATACGACGAGGCTCAAGGAATTGGCTCGTTGATTATTCCTGATGCCAAAACTCTGTTTGGTGAAAAGGAGGATGGCAGCGCTGTTTTAGATTTGAGTGGCATTTATGAAGGCGGGTTTTTGAAGAGTTACCGGATGAATAAGTGTTATCGGACTAATCGGTTGTTGTTGATGACTGCACATGCGATCAATATGGGGCTATTCCGCAGTGGTGGAGTATTGCAAGGAGTTAGTACTAAAAAAAACTGGGAGGATTTGGGGTATGTAGTAAAAGCGGGAGACTTTACTGCTGCTAGCGTGGCAGCGAAAAAGTGTGTGACGATCACCAGGGGAGCCGCTACCAGTGTGCATCCCATCAATCAAAGAAATTTTTCTCAAAAAGAGTCAGTGGGGGATATTTTAACTCACCAAACTTTTGCGACTGAGACAGCGGAGATTGATTGGATTACCCAGCAGGTCAATAACGATCTAAAGCAGGGGCTTGATCCGAACGACATTATGATCACGGCCATCAGTGGAAATGATGAAAAGCAGTATTTCGATGCTTTGCAGGTGGCATTGTCTAAGGTGGGAATTTCATCTTATCTTGCTGGAAAAGATAATCCGAGTATTTTTAAGCAATCTGGCCATATTACGATCGCCGGTATTCATCGAGCGAAGGGGAATGAAGCTTGGAAGGTATATGCGGCCAGGTTTCATTTAGCTACTCAGCCGATCGCCTGGAAGAATGAAACGGAGTTGCAAAAAAGGAATGAGGCTTTTGTGGCGCTGACTCGGGCGAAGGTTTGGGCAGTGATCACTGGTCTGGAGCGTCAGCCAATTTTCGAGGAAATCTGTACCGCTGCAGGGCAATATCCTAATTTCACTTTCCAGGCTTTTAATAAGGCTTCTTTGAGTCGATCGACTGATGATGACTAAAATATAATTCCACATAAAAAAGGTCTGAAGCTAATAACTTCAGACCTTTTCTGATTGCTTGGTATTACTAGATTGTCACCAAAAACACTAAAAAGTACTTGATTTCAATGTTTTTTCAGCCTCTGGCTGACCCTTCAATTCCTGAATTCGACGCATAGCTTCTTGGTACTTAGGCTCTGGGCCTTTTTCCTGATATAACTTAGCGGCCTTTTCGTAATCGGCGATCGCACCACCTCTATCACCCAAAGACAACTTCACATCCCCACGCTCAGCATAGGCTCTTACCGCATTCGGATTGATTGTAATAGCTTGGTTGTAGTCAGCAATCGCACCATCTTTATCGCCTACGGCTGATTTAGCAATGCCGCGATTATAAAAAGCATTGGCGTTCTGGGGATTTAGCTCAACTGATTGGCTATAATCCTCGATCGATCCCTGATAATCTTTGAGAGCCAATTTGGCATTGCCCCGGTTATACAAAGCATTGGCATTCTTGGGATCTATGATCAGGGCTTGGCTATAGTCGGTCACGGCTCCTTGATGGTCGCCTAAGGCAGACTTGGCATGGGCACGGTTATAGTAAG
>JAGVCD010000021.1 GCA_020059425.1 Chamaesiphon sp.
ATTTCCGCGATCGTATACAAAGGACGACCTTTTACTTCTTCATAAATCCGCCCAATATATTCCCCCAAAATACCAATACTCACTAGTTGCACCGCCCCCAGAAAAAAAATCGCAATCATAATAGTGGCCAAACCAGTCAACGCGGAAGCGTTAGAAACTAACCGCCAGTACAAAACTAACATTGCCATCAGTAAAGACAACAAGGCTGAGAATAGACCCAAATAAATTGATAGCCGCAGGGGCACCTGCGAAAAAGAGGCTAAGCCGTTAATGGCTAGAGCCAAGGATTTCCGAAAAGTGTATTTGACCTCTCCGGCAAAGCGCGGGTCGCGATCGAACAACAAAGCCGTTTGGCGAAAACCTACCCAAGAGCGTAACCCGCGCAGATAGCGATTTCTTTCCGGCATGGCATTCAGCAGATCAACTACCTGACGATCCATCAGACAAAAATCCCCAGAGTCGATCGGTATTTCCACATCAGCTAAGCGTTTTAGTAATCGATAAAACACAAAGGCCATCAACCTTTTTAACCAGCGTTCCTGAGGGCGTTTGGTTCTTTGGGCATAGACCACCTGATAGCCCGACTGCCAAAGTTTAAGTAACTCTGGCACCAACTCCGGTGGATCCTGCAGATCGGCATCTAAAATAATCACCGCCTGGCCACGGGTCAATTGCAAACCTGCCGTCACGGCAATTTGATGGCCAAAGTTACGAGCCAGGCTCACGTAGCAAACCCGGGGGTCTTGTTGATGCAATTCTCGCAATAGATCGATCGAATGGTCTTTACTACCATCATTTACCAGCAACAACTCTGCTTCTATTGCCAAACCGTCCATCATGGACTTCACCCGGCGATAGAGTTCTGGAATATTAGCCTCTTCGTTATAAATCGGAATTACTAATGAATATACGGGAGCCATCAAAACCTCGATTTTAGAGTTGCTTTGTACCGGGGTTTTGCTCCCAATTCATCATGCTATTTCTCCTAGCTGATTATCGGAAAATTGATGCCTCTAAACATCAGGAATTACCGCCATACAATCGATTTCTACCAAGACATCCTTGGGTAACCTTGCTACTTCCACACAGGCTCGGGCAGGAGCGGTAGCTTCATCAAAATACCGGCCATAAACCCCATTCATGGTCACAAAGTCATTCATATCTTTTAGAAATACCCCAGTCTTGACCACATCTGACCAACTAGCTCCAGCTTTGGTCAAAATTGCTGACAGGTTCGCCATCACTTGCTCAGTCTGCTTCACCACATCTCCCATATACACTAGTTGATTGGTATTGGGATCGATCGATATTTGTCCAGACACGAACAGCAGCTTACCGCTAGCGACTACCGCCTGATTATAAGGGCCCACCGGAGCTGGAGCTTGGTCAGTTGTGATGATTTCTCTGGTCATGGGGGAAATATAGCGAGTCTTTCTAGAATTTTATCCCAATTCCTAATTAATGAACACGGCGATTAATGTTCTAAAATAAGCGATAGCTAAATAGCTGTAGTAGTTTCAGTGATCAACATTAAACTAGCTCAATGGCCATCTAGCAAATATTAACTAAAACCAATCACTTGTTGTAAAAACATTAGAGAGGTGCTGTAATTAAACCGAAAACTGATACAAAGATATAGCAGAACATTCTCATTCGTGGGCAATATTTCTCAATCATGAACTATCTAAAGAAGCAGGTAGCAGCAGATTCCTTCAGGAATCTAATACTTGACTTCAGTTAGTAGCGTAATGATTACGACTGGTACTTTCGTTGGTAATTTAGACTTGAAACCAGAACAAAAAGAAATCGCAAAGCGGCAATCGGAGTTAGCCACCTTAGAAGCGGAACTAGCACGGCGTGAACTGGATTTAGTGACGTTACAGAGCGAACTGCATTCGTTTGAACGTTACTATCATCAAGTGATCGGGATGCGTTTTGCTGAGATTGATTATCTAGAAAATCAGATTTCAGAATATGTGCAAGTGGTAGATTTTGCTGAAGATGTTAAGTCGGCGGGAAATCTAAAAAAAATATATCGAGCATTAGCTAAACAGATTCATCCTGATTTAATAGCTGATAAAGATGAAAAGGAGCGCCGCCTCAAACTCATGATGGCCGTCAATCAAGCCTATGAAAAGGGCGACGAAGATCGGTTGCGCGATATCATGCACAAGTGGGAAATGCGAGCTGAGTTAATCCGCACAGCTCAAAAAATTGCCCAAAGTCATCTGCAGATTAAGGCGATCGACAAAGAAATGGCTGCTATCCAACAAACGGAGCTTAATCAACTGCGCGTTCAGGTGATAGAAACCCAATCTTCTGGACAAGATTTGTTGCAATCAATGGCTTTAGAGTTGGATGAACAGATCAATCACTCTCAAAACCGTCTGAAAGAATTAAAAATACAGATAGGATTGTGATTATGACAGAGGCCAATGCAGGACGAAATATTCAGGTATTGTTTGAACCAGAATTGATGAGATATTCTTCAGGCTTAGTGGGCAGGGGGGTAAAACTCGCCACGAAGATACAGGACGCTGGACTACATCAAACCACACGCCCACCCGAGCAAAGTTTAAAATCAAAATATCCGCGTAGCTGTGGCCTGGTCACATACAAATTAGTAGATCAAGCAACAGACGAATTCAGGCTAGAAGTTGATCACAATTCTGTTATTCATGTCCAAAAAGGTTTAGAGTTCGTTGCCAAGATGTCTCAATTGCCGCCAGAAATCCAAGATGAGTTGGGTGGTCAAGATGATGATTCCAAATCAAAATACTGGCATAATTGCGGTGTTATTAAATATGAATTAGGCGACAAACAAGGGGCAATTAGGGAATTTGGTTTGGCGATCGCTCTGAATTCATTGGATGCCAATATCTACTACGAACGCGGTTGCATCAAGTCTGAGGTCGGAGACAAGCAGGGCGCGATCAATGATTTTGATTGTGCGATTACCATTGATCCTCGGTTTGCAGCGGCTTATTGCAATCGTGGTAATGCCAAGTATGCTCTCCAAGACTGGGAAGGTGCGATCGCCGATCTGGATAGTGCCCTGCAGCTAAATCCGCAATATGCCAAAGCCTATGGTAACCGAGGCTATATTAAATCAGAAATAGGTAATAAATTAGGTGCTATTAAGGATTTTGACGCGGCGATCGCCCTCGATTCAAAGCTAGTACAAATTTATTTTGAAAGAGCTTTAGCCAAATCTAGCTTAGATGATCCCCAAGGAGCGATCGAAGACTATAACTCAGTGCTGGAAATAAGTTCCAACCATATCGATGCTTACAAAAATCGTAGTGATACCAAATATATTTTGGGAGATGTCCAAGGGGCAATTGCTGACTACAATTCGATTATTGAGCTGGAACCCAACAATGCTGAGGCTTATAAAAGTCGCAGCGACATGAAGTATACAGCTGGTGATTATCAAGGGGCACTGTGGGACTATAACCGCTTCGTGAGAATCAATTCTGTTTACGCAGAAGCATATTACAAACGCGGTTTTGAAAAGTTTGAATCAGAGAACAATACTGGGGCAATTCAAGATTTTAATCGAGCGATTACTCTAACTCCTTGTAATGCCAGAATTTACATTAATCGAGGTCTGGCTAAATATCGGCTAGGAAATAAGCAAGGAGCGATCGATGACTGTAACCTGGCCATCACTCTTGACCCAGAACTAGAACATAGTCGTAATTTACTCATTTCGATTATGGGTAAAGAAGAAAAATTAGCGCCTAAACGTCCGTCCATCAATCAACCAGACAATATAAAAATTTCGAGCTAGAGGAATTTTGCGCAAAACTAAGACACAACTCAAACACCAATAGCTACATCAGGATGTTTTACTGATACATGAACTTTATATGCCTAAGGAAAAGGCTTTTAATAAAACTTATTGATATTAGTCCAGGTGACACTATCAAAAGCATACTCTCACATATTAGTTAACTACAAGAACAGGCTTTTACAACTATACATGTCATAAGAGTAAACAAATGGCATAATAACTGGGAAGTGATGCCCTTTAGGTTAGTCAGTATACAATTTGCCAACTAGTTCATAGTTAGTTGCAGATATAAATTAAGTGGAGAACAAGATGACTCAATGCTTTAAGCTACTGGGTATTCTCGCACCACTGCTTCTATGTTTAAGTAGCTGTAGTGGCCCTAGTATGACGCGCAAAGGTGTACTGAGGGTCTGGGCACATGCCGGGCAAGCCGCCGAACGTCAAGTTCTAGAGCAACAGATCAAGCGTTTCAATAATTCCCAGAAGACCACCCAGGTTGAATTAACTTTTGTGCCCGAAGGTTCCTACAATTCCCAAGTCCAGGCTGCCTCTTTGTCTAAGGATTTGCCGGATGTATTGGAATTTGATGGACCGTTTGTTTACAACTACGTTTGGCAACAAAATTTGGTGCCGATGGATAAGCTGATGTCACCCACAATTCGCCAAGACTTGTTGCCCTCTATTATCCAGCAGGGCACCTACCAAGGAAAGTTGTACTCCGTCGGTACTTTTGATTCTGGTTTAGGATTATATGGGCGACGTAGTAAATTGCAAGCCGCTGGCGTTAGAATTCCAGCTAGTAACAAAGATGCTTGGACGATCGCGGAGTTTAATCAAGCATTGGCGGCTTTGGCCAAGCGTGACTCCGATCGACAGGTGTTAGATATCAAACTGAATTATAAAGGCGAATGGGCAACCTATGGATTCTCGCCAATGCTCCAGTCGGCTGGGGGCGATTTAATTCAGCGCAACAATTACCAAACAGCTGCTGGGAGACTCAATAGCCCACAATCTATAACAGCTCTGCAATCAGTCCAAAACTGGATTCAGCAAGGTTATGTCGATCCCAATATTGATGATGCGGCTTTTACTAGTGGCCGAGTGCCCCTGTCTTGGGTCGGTCACTGGGTTTACAAAGACTACGCCAAGGCTGTTGGTAAAGACTTGGTGGTGTTGCCGTTACCCAACTTTGGCCAGGGTTCCAAAACAGCCCAAGGCTCTTGGAATTGGGGGATCACAACCAATTGTCGTAATCAGGAATGTCAGCAATCTGCCATGAAATTTCTGGAGTTTTTACTCCAACCGCAGGAGGTATTGGCGATGGC
>JAGVCD010000095.1 GCA_020059425.1 Chamaesiphon sp.
ACGATCGGATCTAAACCTTCGCCAAAGGTTTCAGTAATAATGCCCACCCGTAGACCTTTGGTTAGCTCTGGCCGCAATAGTTCAGCATATTTTGGAATCTGGACATTAAGGCTAGTGGAATCTTGGGGATCGTAACCAGCGATCGCTTCCAACAAAATAGCCGCATCTTCTACGGTGCGACCAAAGGGGCCAATTTGATCTAAAGAAGAAGCATAAGCTACTAACCCAAAACGGGACACCAATCCATAGGTGGGCTTTAAACCGACTACGCCACAAAAAGCGGCTGGTTGGCGAATAGAACCACCAGTATCAGAACCGAGAGAGACCACCACTTGATCAGCGGCTACCGCTGCTGCCGAACCACCAGAAGAACCACCAGGTACCCGCTGAATATCCCAGGGATTGGCAGTCACTTGATAGCCAGAATTCTCGGTGGAGCTGCCCATTGCAAATTCATCCATGTTGGTTTTGCCCAGGGACACGGCTCCAGCGGCTTGCAATTTGCCCGTGACAGTCGATTCGTAAGGCGGGATAAAGCCCTCTAAAATGCGGGAGCCGCAAGTCGTGGGAATGCCTTTGGTACACATATTGTCTTTGAGGGCGATCGGAATGCCCGCTAACCAGCCAATGGTTTCCCCGGCAGCAATTTGAGCATCCACGACCTGAGCCTGTTGCAGTGCTGTCTCCGGAGTAACACACAAAAAGCTGCGCAGCTGCGGTTCGAGAGACTGGAGACGATCAAGTGCTGTTTGGGTAATTTCGACAGCAGAGCGCTCTTTGCTCACCAGCTGTTGGTGTAACTCACGAATAGATGCCATAGAAAAATTCCGCTATGAAGTGAACGCTGGCTTGGGCGAGCCGCTTTGCATTATAGAGGAATTGATTACCTTCAGTACAGTATCGCCACCAGGCAAGATTATTCTCTCAGATTGCTTCTTGCTTCTTTTTTTTGCCACCATTCTTGAACAGCTAATAGAACAAACTGTGGTAGCACCAAAATCCGCTGCCAGCGACTCGGTTCTTGAGCTAAGCGAAATAGCCATTCCAGATTAAGTTGTTGAACAATTTTGGGGGCACGAGCTTTGGTACCTGACCACACATCGAAGCTACCACCGACTCCTAACCAGATCGATCGAGGACAAAGATGCCGATGTTCACTAATCCAAACCTCTTGGCGGGGAATGCCTAATGCCACCAAAATAATACGGGGCTGTTGAGCTTGCAATTCAGCCAACAACTGTTCTTGCTCGGCATCTTTTATATAGCCGTGATGTTGGATCACAATCTGCAGACCTGATGATTTCTGCTGCCAAAAACGAACAGCTTTGGGTAATACTGCTGGTTTACCACCGTAGAAAGCCACTGGACAATCGTGACCTTGTTCTCCAGCAACTTCTAGGAGGGCAGAGCCCAAATCAATACCAGCGTAGCGCTGTTGTTTGATGCCATTTAATCGGAGTGCCATGGTGATGCCAGCGCCATCGGCAGCGACCAGATCAGCTTTTTGGATAATACTAGCCAGAGGGGGACTTTGGTTCGCCTGCATCACCATTTCAGAATTCATGGTAATAACATGGGTACCAATATTCTGGTCTAACCTCTCAATTAGCCATCCCAGGTAATCAGAGGATAGGTGTACTGGTTGCCCAAGAATTGGATATTGTTGTAGGGATTCATTCACAGATTTTGGGCTACCGATAGTACGACTTAGTGTGCTTTAAATTCCAGCAAATCTCATATGACAAAGATTATAATAGTACTTTATATCCCATTTGAACTTCTACACCTCGTCTAAATTACTGAGATCATGTGGTTGTTTTATGAGGAATTCAAAAATACTAAACTTAAGTAAATAAATTATGCGTTTTTCTTCTGTTTCTTTGGTGTCCTTGGCTACCTGTACGGCTTTAGGTGGTTTTGTATCGACATCTACCCAGTCCTATGCTGCTCAGAATTCCATCTTATCTAATGTACAAGAGCAACACTCGACTATCACTATTGCCCGAAAAAATATATCTGGTTCAGATATATTTTTAAAAATTGGTGGTACTGATAATGCTCAGATAAAAGGCGTGATCAAGGTTAATGGTAAATTTATGGCCAATTTAGAAAACACTCGATCGCTCAATCTGACCAGCTGCCTTAATCGATCGACCTGTGAAATTAGCATCGATGGTACTTATAATCCAGATGCGTCGGTCAAGGTTGAACTGTACAGCACGAACAAAAATATGAAATCTACGCTGGAAAGTAGTGGCACCGGTAAGTTGCGCCAAAAGCTGATTGTAAATATCACGTAGATTGTGAAATTATTTTAAATTTTAACTGCTAGCTGCTGGTCAGCTGCTCTAACAGCCAATCGGCTACCGGCTGACCATCTTTGCGCCGGAGGTGAATATCAACTATTTGAACTTCTCTAGAACCAGGAGCCGCTGGACGCTTCGTAAAAGATATTTCGTAATCAGCCGCATTTTCGTTGCGTTCCTTGAGCCAGTCTTGAACTTTAATACTGGCAAATAGGCTCTGACCATCTTGAAACATGCGGGAGATTTGCAGCTGCAGATTGTAGGGGATGTATTTGGCCATGGGTTGACTCCGTTCCGATCAAACTCAATGCCTCTACTCTAGCTTAATTATCATCGTTTTCGTCGTAGAACAAAGATTGTTGATGGTCGAGTTCTACTGGCCAGTCTTCATTTTCACCACCAATTACTAGTCGATCGAGTTCCACATATTCCACGCTCAAGCGCTGCAAGGCATTAATTAGAATATCGAGAGCGATCGCATCACTGGTACCCAAATCAAACCAGCACCTACCCCAAGTACCCAAATATTCAATTTCTCCCATGTTGTGCATGACGGCCATCAGGCTATCATCGGCCACGCGGGAATTGTATTCCATGTAGCTCAAATCCAGGCCAGTTTCTTGTACCTGCATATTTTCAGCATTAAAGCTGCCTAATTTACCCAAAAAGAACCAGGAAGAAAAAGTCTCCTCAATCAAATTTTGTTCTTGGGTGGAGGGTACTGTTTTAAATTCCATCCAAAACCAGACATTGAAAGGGTTGAATTCCCGAAAGACAATTTCCATTGAGATCCTTTAAACAAGCTACATTGTAACTGAATCATCATATCTCACGCCCCATGACTTCGACTTTTACCATTGACCCCCAGCTGCCTGAGTTAATTGCTACTGCTTCTACCGATAGCCTTAAGGAAGCTTTGCGGCTATTATCGCTGCACCGCGCTAGTGTATTGCAAGAGCAATTCACCCAGACTTATGGGTTTAATATCCAGGCCGGACTGTTTCAGGGCATGAAGTATTTGCCCAACTGCGCTGAGGGCTGCTATATCGCAAAATTACTAGGGTGCTATGAAGCCGAACTAGAACCTTACTTCCGAGCAGCGATCCAACGCCCTTACCAGGCAGTGGTGAATGTAGGTTGCTCAGAAGGGTTTTATGCGGTGGGCTTAGCCATGTTGATGCCCACAGTCCAGGTTTTTGCTTACGATACCAACTTAGCGGCTCATGAAGATTGTCGGCAGCTGGCTGCCCAAAATGGAGTAAGCGATCGAATAAGTATCAATGGCTTATTTCAACCAGCAGATTTCCAGCAGTTCGCTGATCGTAAAACATTAGTGTTGTGTGATATTGAAGGGGGCGAAGAAGAATTACTAAATCCGGTTGCAGCCCCAGCCCTACAACAGATGGATATTATTGTGGAACTCCACGATGGTTTTGCACCGAATATCATGGAATTAATTACTGACAGATTCCAATCCACCCACGACATCTCGATCGTCCATGGTCAACTGCGCGATATTACTTTGCCGCCC
>JAGVCD010000337.1 GCA_020059425.1 Chamaesiphon sp.
AGATTCATCGATCGGCAGACGAGTCTGTTGACAAAAGCCTTGGGCAATTAGAGTTGCTTGATTGAAGCCGCGCTCTCGTTGTTTATCGGGATGTAAAGGGATTGGCATGACCCGCAATAGAGGCGGCTGGGGATAACACTGCAACCAAGCCATACCCAAGAGATTACCTAAATGAGTGGCTAACTCTGGATGATTTTGATATTTGCAAGCTGCGATCGTGCGTTTGAGAGCCCCACGATAGCTTCCCCAGGCAAATACATCACTCTGGGGCTGGATAGCTGGATGAAGCTGGGTTTCTACCAGTTGACGTTGGCAGTAAATGCACAACGGCTCGGTAGCTGCTCGATCGCACAGTGGACAAGGTGGTTTGAGGAAGAAATTGAGGAAAGGTTGTAATATACGCATTGCTAGCATCCCACCTCATTTCTTCCTCGATATTTAGATATCAGGAGATTAAACCAAATCCCGATCGGTCAAAATCTCGTAGCCGTCTTTAGTGACCAAGACTGTATGTTCATACTGTGCTGACAGTGATTTATCTAGGGTAACGGCAGTCCATTTGTCACCCAGAATTTTTACTTTATTGGAACCTTGGTTAATGATTGGTTCGATCGCAATCACCATGCCTTCCCGCAACTTGACGTTGGGCAGTTCCCGCGTCCGGCAGTTAAAGACAGCTGGTTCTTCATGCAGGTTACGACCCACCCCATGACCAGTAAAATCTTCTACCACTGTGCAGCCGTTAGATTCTACGTAATCTTGGATGGCACCAGCCAGATCCATCAAATAGGCTCCAGCTTTAACCTGTTCGATGCCCTTATACAAAGCGCCTTCGGCTACTTTCATTAAATGAGTAGCCTTATCGGATATCGGTCCGACTCCAATGGTGATACAGGAGTCGCCATGAAAGCCCTGAAAGAAAGCACCGGTATCAACTTTTAAAACATCGCCATTCCGAATCACTTTCTTAGGACTAGGAATACCATGCACCACTTCGTTATTGATGCTGGAGCAGATCGATGCCGGAAAGCCTTGGTAACCCTTGAAACTAGGGGTGGCTCCCATTTCCCGAATCCGCTTTTCGGCATGGGCATCCAGATCAGCGGTAGTCATTCCGGGTTCCACCAACGCCTGAATCTCTTTCAGCACCGTAGCCACAATTCTGGAAGCTTGACGCATGATTTCGATCTCGCGTGCCGACTTAATCTCAATCCCACGGCGTTGTTGCTTAGGCAGAGTTTTAGTTTGAGGGTTGGCTAGCAGGAGATCGCTGAAAATATTCATGGGCTAAGTGTTAGGTGTAATCAGTAGGAACATTGTAACTCGGATCTAAAGACTGGTTTTTTTACGAGCCAATCCGAGCTGGACTCTCCATAGGTTGGCGTAAATTTCTCCTTGATCGAGCAATTCTTCGTGGGTGCCACCTTCCACGACCAAGCCTTGCTCCATGACATAAATACAATGGGCGTGGCGGAGAGTAGAAAGACGGTGGGCGATCGAAATAGTCGTGCGATTTTGGGTAATGATCTCCAAAGATCGCTGAATCGCTGCCTCGGTCTCATTATCTACCGCCGAGGTGGCTTCATCTAAGATCAAAATTGGTGGATCTTTCAGCACCGCTCGGGCAATGGCTAAGCGCTGGCGCTGACCACCAGATAGCTTTTGCCCCCGCTCACCAACTAAGGTGTCGTAGCCTTGGGGAAGTTTTTGGATAAACTCATGAGCTTCGGCGATTTTAGCGGCTTCTTGCACTTTATCAAAATTAATGTGGGGCATCCCGTAAGCAATATTTTCCCGGACAGTACCATGAAACAAAAATACATCTTGGCTGACTAAACCGATGTTCCGCCGCAAGTCAAAAGTATTTAAGTCCCGGATATCGATGCCATCCACGGTGATTTTGCCACCTTGAATGTCGTACAGGCGCAGCAGTAACTTCGCGATCGTACTCTTCCCCGAACCAGTAGCTCCGACAATGCCGATGGTTTTACCCGCTGGTACCATCATCGACAATGACCGGAAGAGACTGGGGTTGCCTTCGTAGGCAAAGGCCACATCGTCGAAAATTACTTCACCACGTACTTGATCGATCGTCTTGGTGCCATTATTTTCGATGGTTTTCTGAGTAGTCAACAATTCCATCACTCTTCTGACCGAAGCCATGGAGCGTTGATACAAGTCCAAAGTCTCGCCCAGTCTAGTCAACGGCCATAACAAGCGCTGTGTCAAAAAAACTAAAATGCTGTAAACCGCAACTGGCAAATTACCATTGACGGTTTCAAAGCCGCCGTATAAGAGGGTCGCCGTAAAGCCACACAATACCAAAATCCGAATCAGCGGCACAAAAGCCGAACTAATGGTGATTGCTTTACGGTTACTTTGGCGATAGAACTCACTTTCTAAGGCAATGCGCCGCTGTTCATAAACCTCGGTAGTAAAACTTTTGATGGTGGTAATTCCACCCAAGTTATTAGATAGCTGACTGTTTAGCATCCCGGCTTTTTCACGGACATCAGCGTAGTAAGGCGCCAGCTTGTCTTGAAACCAGATTGAACCAAAAATGATAAACGGAATGGGGATCACCGCAAACCAAGCCACTTGCGGCGCCAGGAAAAAGAAAGTCCCACCGATCGCCAGTACCGACACGGTCATCTGAATTATTTCATTAGCGCCACCATTCAAAAAACGCTCCAATTGGTTGATGTCGTCGTTTAGCACCGACATCAAATTACCAGTGCTGGTGTTTTCAAAATAGGCTAAATCCATATCCTGAAGGTGGCTGTAGGCATCCAAGCGCATTTCGTGCTGAATGTTTTGAGCTAAGTTTCGCCACAAACGATTAGCTAAATATTGAGACAGAGATTCTAAACCCCAGATCACTACAGTGATCCCGGTCAGTAAATATAGTTGCTGAGCAACTTCTGGAAAACCTAAACCCGCCAAAAAAGACTGCTTTTGGCGGACTACCACATCAACAGCGGCACCAATCAGTACTTCGGGGGCAATGTCAAAAAGCTTGTTGGCGATCGAAGCAATAATTGCCTGATTACTCGATAGTTTGTAGTTCGCGCCGTATTTTATTAACTGCTGTAATGGTTCAGCGTGCTCGAAGGGTTTTGATTCAGCCATATATTTATTTGGAAAAGGTAAAGCTGTGATGCTATTATACTTAGTTGCACAATTCGCTAAAATCTGGAAGCATTCATGTCCTTAACGCAAGAGCGTAAACAAGAGATTCTGTCTGAGCATCAGCGTCATGCTACTGACACCGGTTCTGCTGATTTACAGGTGGCCATGCTCACCGATCGGATCAACCGTTTGAGCTTACACCTGAAGACCAATAAGAGCGACCATGCTTCACGCCGGGGTCTGCTGCAAATGATCAGTAATCGCAAGCGATTACTAGCTTATATCCAAAGGGAAGAACTGTCTCGTTATCAAGCCTTGATTGCTAAACTGGGCATTCGGGGTTAGGCGAACTAGGGAGTTCGCCACAGTTCAGTCGGACTCCCACTTCCATCATTGATTGTTATATTTAAAAAATCGTTAATACCCCCCAAAGACTCTAAATATGACTGAAGAATCGCGTAAATCTTTACCATTTGAGCCTGGTGCTAGTAAGCCTCGCCCGGCTGTAGCTAAGCGTAAACCGGTAATTATGAATAAGCCGGAGCGCGATTCGACCGCTTTAGAAGCTAGCCGCATTCCGGATGTGGTCGGCAAACGGATGATTTCCAGGTCGGTAGTACTTTCCGGCACTCCTACCGTATTAGGTATGTTGGTATTTATTGGCAGCTATTTTGCCATCAAAAGTGGCATTAACTTACCAAATGTGGCCGTGTTATTGGCTAGTATGGGATGCCTCGGCCTGGGGGTCTTGGGTTTGAGCTATGGAGTTCTTTCCGCTTCCTGGGAAGAAGACAAGGATGGTACTTGGCTGGGTTTAGAAGAATTCAAGCTGAATTTTGGTCGGATGAGAGCCGGGTACAAAAAATCTAATTCTCTGCGCAAAGATGTGCAGTAATAACCTCACTCACCACCTGTGACGGGATGAGGGTTAAGATGAAGGGTAGATTTAGACCTGAAGAAACAGCCTTATGGTACAAGCTCCTTACTACGGTGACAGCGCTTATCGCACCCCCCCTCCAGATTTACCTTCTCTGATTCTGAA
>JAGVCD010000115.1 GCA_020059425.1 Chamaesiphon sp.
CCCTGACTGTCAAAGCTTGCCGGGAGCTGTTTGAGTAACTGTCGGTCGTCACTGCCTGCCTGACCAAGCATCAGGCTATCGGGTGTCAAAAAGTTTTTATAGTTGACGATGTATTGATCGGCTAATGGGTCGTTAGGGAAAGCAGGATCAAAAAGTCTGTCAATGTGGATGGTGCCGTTTTGAGGAATATTGATCGATCGCTCTAGCCCAGCTTTTGGTGGATTACCAGCAATCCGCTTTTCGACTAATCGGCTCTTAACATTATCCAAAATATTTAAAATTACATGATCTTGGGTAAAACTGAACTCCACCAAACTAGTAGTAGCAGTCGGCGTAAATAACACCTCGAATTCTTGCTGCCCAGTTACATAATCGTTGTAGTGATCATAATTAGCAAGCAACAGTGAACCAGCTTGGTATTTTTTATCTGCTATTTGCCAATCGCTACGTAAACACAGGGTCACATGTTGTAAAAATGGAGAAAAACTAGTATCACTAGGCTTATCAATCTTAATTTGCTGGCCATCTTGAAGAATAAAAAATTCATTGTGGTAAAAGTCTATACAACGAATAAACAGAATGCGTTGATGACCATACGCATGACTGACCCAAGGATAGGCGCGCACGTCACTTTCTTGTCCCTCAAATATTGTCACCGCAGTATCCAGCGGTGTTCCCCGTTGCCACTCTTTAATAATTCGTGGGTAACCAGATTTTGTCATACTACTAGGGTCAAAATCAGTACTCACATAGAGCGTATTTTCATCTTTCCAAGCTAGGTGAGATTTGGCCTCGGGCAAACTAAAGCCATCCGTAATAAATTTTTTAGTGGTTAAGTCAAATTCTCGAACCACCGTAGCATCAGAACCACCGCGAGACAGCGAGACTAAGCAGCGGTGATATTCAGGGGCAAAACAATTGGCTCCTGCCCAAGTCCAGCTTTCTTGTTCCGCTTTGCCTAAAGCATCAATATCCAGAACAGTTTCCCAGGCTGGATGGGACTTTTGGTATTCTGCTATGGTCGTGCGTCGCCACAGACCGCGCTGGTTTTGCCGATCGCTCCAAAGATTATAAACATAATTCCCAATCCGATGGAAGTAGGGGATTTTGTCTGCGCTGTTCAAGAGTTCTAGCGTTTTTTGGCGGATCGGTTCAAATTCAGGACGGGCTTTTAGCAGTTTGGTAGCAGCGGCATTTTTTTGGCTGACCCAATCTGTCGATCGATTACCCTGGATATCTTCTAACCAAATATAAGAATCGGCTGTTTGATTTGTCATGATTTTTGGTGATTTGTTGATGGTGTCCGATCGATTCTTGAACTCGGCTCTAAGCTAGCAGCTCAGTATAGTAGCGATATCGATCGCTGGGTAAATGGCTCATGGTTTGCAAGGTTTGATTTTTTAGTCGGTAGGCACAGGTAATGTTAATGCGGCTGAGAAAATCTAGATCGTGAGATATCACCCCAAGTGCCCCGTGGTAATCATTCAAAGCCTCCACCATTTGATCGATCGTCATGATATCTAAGTTATTAGTCGGTTCATCCAAAATCAGGAGATCGAGTTGGGTGATAGTAATCATGGCGATCGCTAGTCGCGCTAATTCTCCACTACTCAGCACCGCTGCCGATTTATGAACATCATCGTTAAAGAACAAAAAATGTCCGAGCTGTTGACGCAGTAACTGATAGCTAAGATCGGGGTTAGCCCGTTGCAAGTTGGCGAGTACCGTTTGTTGTCGATCGACTAACTCATAGTTTTGATCGAGATAAACTGTCTGCATGTCAGCGCAGCGCACTTCACCGCCTTGCAAAAAAGCAGGTGCCGATTCCATGCCCAAGATGGCCTGGATCAAGCAAGATTTGCCAGACCCATTGATACCAGCAATAGCTAACCTGTCGCCACTGGCTAGATCAAGCTGAATATCCTGTATCAGCAATCGATCGGCTATCCACAAATTAGCGTCGTGAACTGCCAGGAGCTGTCGATGTTTGGTGCTTTTCTCCGCTAATTGAATACTGGTTGCTTTATTCCATCGCACTTTCGTTTCGACCACTTTTTGGGTGGCAGCAATGATCGATCGATCATTGTGCAACTGACGTTTACCAGCTGTCGATTCCGCGCTCCGTTTCATTCCGGCTGCTTGCTTCCGTTCGATACTGACACCCACCTGGCTGCGGCCATACCGCCGGGATTGAGCCGCCCGTTCCTGCTCTTGTGCCGCCGCAGCTTTGGCCAGTTTGAATTCCTTCCAGGCAGTTTCATTCGATCGAACGTGAGCCGCATGGGCTAGTTGTTGCTGCTCTCGATAGAACGAGAAGTTGCCACCATATACCTGTAAACCTGTCGGAGTAAGTTCCCAAGTAGTTTTAACCATGCGATCCAGAAAGAAGGGCTTATGCGAAACGATCACAAATGCACCAGAAAATTGACATAAAAACTGGGCAAGTTCCTCTAGTGCTAGATGATCTAAGTGGTTAGTCGGCTCATCTAGGAGTAAGAGATCCGGAGACTGTGCTAAACCAATGGCCAATAATAGTTTGGTTAATTCTCCACCGCTGAGATCCTGAACTGGCAGCAATAAATCTAGGGAGGTGCCAAAGGTGTTTTCTAGAATGTGTTCGATCGACCACCACTTATCAGTGATGGTGCTGATATAGTCCAGTACCGACTTAGTTTCAATGATCGATCTAATCGTACTAATTTGCGGCAGATAATAAATAGCTCCGTGGCGATGAACTACTCCTTGGGTGGGTGAGAGCTGACCTGTCAAAATTTTAAGCAATGTCGATTTTCCAACGCCGTTAGTACCCACCAGGGCAATTCGATCGGCTGCTGAAATACTGAGCTGAATTCCGGAGAACAAAGGTTGTTCCACAGTTAATTCATAACTCAAGTTCTCAGCAATTAAATAGGGTTGGCTATGA
>JAGVCD010000244.1 GCA_020059425.1 Chamaesiphon sp.
GATTTTTGGTTAAAAACAGCTTACACCTCTTTTCCTTCAATCTAATCCCCACAGGCTTTTGGAGGATTTTATCCTACTTTTGTCAGTCAATCAGCTCTAGATGTGTCAGCGTATCGCCCATGCAAACTACGATCTGCGCTCGATCCTCAAGATATTTGGAGAAATTGAGAATATCGTCGTGAACCGTGTGGATCGCAAGATTATTTGCACGATTCTCGCTCCGAGAGGCTACGCCAACGCTCAGTTCAGACAGTAGTGCCGCACAGAAATCGACAGCAACGACTGAAAAACCCAATTCTGCCAATGGAATGGATTGAAAACCTGACCCTGCTCCTAGATCGACGGCTAATCCTCGCGGGGATGAACTAATCTCAAGTTGACGAAAAAGGGCATGATTGCGTTCGATCGCCGATTCCATCGTGCCCGCCATCCAACTGTAAACAGAAGCGAGTTGCTGGTCATAGTGGTCTTTTGCTGTGTTCATTTTTAGATTTAATGGATTTGAATATACTTCAGGGTAGACATTCTAAACCTATCGTCTCACCAGTCAAGTCCAAGCTACGTCAAAACCAACAGATTAAGCAGTCTAACGTTGCCCATCACCCGCCGTAGACAACCTGTGCATCATACGATCATTTTCCTACGGTCGGAGTGCATGGGCGTTGTTGGGCTGCTTGGCGAAGACAACTCAAAATACTTGTTGACACGACTATCCTTGTAAGGTATGCTAAGTACATGAGCAAAGCAAAAATGCCTCAACATTCCACTCTTCACGAAGAATTGGGTGAATCCCAGCCCTTTCTAGTACCCGAACAGGAAGCTTATCTCAATCTCGTCCGAACTCATGCTCTGCTGAGTGATGAGGTAGCAGAACTGTTTAAACAGCATCATCTTTCACAGCCCCTTTATAACGTTCTTAAAGTGGTTGCAAAGGCGGGAAGTGCTGGAATGCCAAGTCAGTCAGTCGCTCAGTATATGGTGGCACGAGATCCTGACATTACTCGTTTAGTCGATCGCTTACAAAAGGATCGGTTGATTGAACGCGAACGGGATAAACAAGATCGTCGTGTTGTTCGAGTCAGAGTCACCCCATCAGGACTGGACGTGACTAAAAAACTCGATCCCCTGATCTGGAAGCTTCATCAGCAACAACTTGGACATTTAAGCCAAGAAAAACTCGAACTGCTCAATCAGCTTTTGGTAGAAGCACGGCTCAAACCGTGATGCCACTTTGCCCAAAGTAAATAGGGCATTTCTTTGACTCATTTATTCGTTTCAAGGACTATCCGCAAAAGAAGGAGTTTCTCAATGAAAAAACTACTACGTTCGCTTCTGGTATTGCTTGTCGTTAGTGTATTTAGTCTTGGTCTGGTTCAACCTGTTCAAGCCACGCCAAATGACGTTGATTTACTCAAGCAAAGTGTGACTGCATGGGAAAAGGGGTGGAGTTCGGGAGACAGCCTTTTCTCCATGACTCGTGTTGATAGTTTATACGATCACAGCGATCGGTTCTTGGAATTTGACACAATTTCTCCAGCAGGAACCATTACTCAAAGCTACCAGAGCTTTAAAGATCTGTGGGAACCTACGATGCAAGCCTCAACAAAGGCTAAAACTGTGATCGATAATAATGTCAAAGTCACAACTAACGGCAACATGGGGCTAACGACGTTTACATTCAGAACGGAGTTTACCGATCGCAAAACAGGTGAAAAATACGCTGAACATGCTCATGCTTCGATGGTTTGGGAAAAACAAGATAGTCAGTGGGTCATCATCCATGAACATGTTTCTAGCCCAGTACGGATGAGTTAATCCAACTTGATTTTAGCGTCTTTGACTGTCTTATCTTACGTAGGGATACTTCTGCGAAGATAGGACAGTTTCCAACTCTTCCTGCATTAGACAGTATTTTGTAATCATGTTGCTACAGATAAATTGAAAGCAGCCCAACGGGTCTGTTGAGCGGCTCTCAATAACTTTTAGCACAACACAGACTAACTTTGTCAAGCCGCTCCAACAGAATTGTTCGACTGTGCGTTGTCGATCTACTGACCTAGATATTGTGGCTCGATCGCCTCCTCTATAATTTGTCGGTCTACCTTATCAACCTTGTATACTCTAGCGTGAGGACGTGAACTGACTGCACAAGCAAACTCACCATCAATAAAATGTGCTGCGGCTCCGTCATCTGCTGCATAACCACTCTTGATTTTGTCCTCACTCAACAATTTATGCAGAGAGGGTCGTCGCTCAGATTCCCCATCGTAGTGAGGACAAAAACTCCCTCGAATAATTCCAAGACAGGACAACACGGTAAACTGACCAGGGAGCGAATCTGTACTACATTGCTCAAACCAACAGTTTGCGCCTGCGCTGATACCAGCCAGAACTGTGCCGTTTTCATAGGCTTTATGTAGAAACTTATCCAAGTTCCACTCGCGCCACAATGCGACCATGCTTTTCGTGTTTCCTCCACCGACGTAGATAACATCTTGCTCCATTAGAAATGATTCAAGATCTGCTGTCTCAGGGCTAAATAATGAAAGATGGGTAGGCTTTACGTCTAGCTGTGTAAATGCCTTGAAAAACTTGAAAGTATACCGGACGGCATCATCTGTGGCATGAGGAAGGAAACATACAGACGGTCTGGTTTTACAAGCCTGCTTAATGACGTACTGATCAAGTAGTGGATTCTCAGGTTCCATTGAGAATCCACCCCCACCCATTGCTATGACTTGACGCTTAATCTCTGTCATCAAAATTACTCATCAGTAGAATTGCAACTCGACTTTAACACCCACAGACCCACAGACAATTTTCAAGTACTGCCACCACCGATAATTTAAGCAGTCGAACTACTACTTAGGCTGATTGATTCAGCCCAATACACCTAAACTGGGTACTTAGATGGGCAGATGTCCGTCTATCTCCTAGAAAATAGGGGTATTAGCCCGACAATTATCCATTTAATGCACCAAATTGGGTATTTAGGCAGACTTAACGTGTTGTTATCATAAATTTAATTGCTTCGGATGGTTATACTTCACTAATATTTCGTAATAATTGTACTTAGGTGATTTCAGTTGAATGAAGTACCGCCTATCTCAACTCTTCAGTTGCTTAAGCGAGGCCGAAACCAACCGCAACGGTACTCTTATTTCAGGAATTTACCTAAGTACCATTTCCAAGAATGCGGTAGGATTTTGCTATCATCCAAAATCATTTAATTTGAGTAAAAATTATGGCCGCAGAAACCATTACCCCAGCAATCAGCGATCGCATCTGCAAACACATGAACGATGATCACGCCGCTGCCGTGTTAGTCTACGCCCAAGTCTATGGCCAAGCCCCCCAAGCAGCCCAGGCCGAAATGGTCTCGATCGATCCCCAGGGCATGAACCTGAATGCTCAAGTTGACGGTGCTACTCAAAATTTGCGCGTAGAGTTCGATCGAGAACTAACCGACTCTGAAGATGCCCACCAAATGTTAATTCAAATGGTGAAAACCGCCAGAGCCAAATAAAAAGTTCAAATTCGTCGCTGAATTTAGTTATTCATCGCCGATATTACCTCTCGCACCGTCGCCACATCCGGAATAGTAGTTCTACCACTGGGCGACGGAATACCCAAAGCTTGTAAATCGGCATCTACCATCAGGTGGACTAACTCCTGGAAAGTTACCGACGGCTTCCAGTTGAGCTTTTCTCTAGCTTTGGTAGAATCGCCAATCAACAACTCCACCTCCGCTGGTCGCAAATAGCGGGGATCGAATTCCACATAGTCTTCCCACTTCAAGTTCACATAGTTAAAGGCTTCACCTAAAAACTCCTTAATAGAGTGAGTTTCACCAGTAGCGATCACATAGTCATCAGGTTGCTCTTGTTGCAACATTAACCACATAGCTTCTACATAGTCCTTGGCATAGCCCCAATCCCGCTTAGAATCCAAATTCCCTAAAAATAACTTGTCTTGCTTTTTAGCCACAATTTTGGCGATCGCCCGAGTAATTTTGCGAGTCACAAAAGTTTCGCCCCGGCGCGGACTCTCATGGTTAAACAAAATGCCGTTGCAGCCAAAAATATTGTAAGACTCTCGGTAATTGATGGTCTGCCAATGGCCAAACAACTTCCCACAGGCATAGGGGCTGCGCGGGTAGAAAGGGGTTTTTTCCGATTGCGGTACTTCTTGGACTAAGCCATACATTTCCGAAGAACCAGCTTGATAAAAGCGAATTTGCTCACCGGTACGTTGCTCATAGTCCCGAATCCCTTCCAAGATCCGCAGGGTGCCCATGGCCACGGTATCGACGGTGTATTCTGGCGCATCAAAGCTCACCCGGACATGAGACTGCGCTCCTAAATTGAAAAATTCTTGGGGTTTAACCTGCTCTAAAATCCGCCGAATGGTTACCCCATCAGTCAGGTCACCATAATGCAAAAAGAGTTTGGCATCAGCCTTATGTGGATCTTCGTAGATATGATCAATGCGATCAGTATTGAAGGTAGATGTTCGCCGAATGATCCCATGGACTTCATAGCCCTTCGACAACAGCAATTCTGCTAAATAAGAACCGTCTTGACCCGTAATACCAGTGAGTAGAGCGCGTTTAGTCATAACCAAAAATCTTGTTAGTTTAGTCTTCAGCTGATTTTACCCGATGTGATGACTGCACTAACATTGTCATTCCCTACTAGTATCCTAAAAATATCAAAATAGCTCTTACCCCAAAACTTACCATCCCCGGACATAAGTTATGATAAGTGCTGGTTCTGTATCGATTTACCCCTAACGCTGTCTATGTACATTGTCGAATTAGTCTTAAGAAATGTCGCCATGCCAATCTCTGTGCAGCGCAAAGAAGCCGATGCCGCCGACGGTCTTTATGCTGAGGTATTAAATGCCATCAAATCTAATCAACCGGGGCATATCCTAGAGTTGACCTGTGAACAGCAAACCGATAAAAAAGCGGCTGTGTTTATCAGTGATATTGCCGCCGTGCAAACTTATAACAAGTCCAGCACGCCAGCGACTGGACGCGCTGCCGGTTTTGCCACAGCTTAAAAATATGGGTGCAGAAGTTGCGATCGATATCCAAAACCTATGCTTCAGTTGGCCATCTGGGGTCTCGGTACTGCAAGATTGCTCATTGACAGTCCCCCAGGGTGAGCTATGGATGCTGCTGGGTACTAATGGTAGTGGCAAGTCTACTTTACTGCGGCTGATTGCCGGATTATTTGCCCCCACAGCTGGCCAGATCCAAGTGCGGGGCAAGATTGGTTTTGTGCTGCAAAACCCCGATCATCAATTGGTAATGCCCAGTGTAGGAGCTGATATTGCTTTTGGTTTGGTCAGCGAAAAACTCTCCTACCCAGAAGTGCGCCAACGGGTGGGAGAATCGCTAGCCGCTGTCAATCTCGAACATTTGGTGCGTCGTCCGATTTATGCTTTGAGTGGTGGTCAAAAGCAGCGGGTGGCTATTGCTGGCGTAATTGCCCAACGTAGCGCAATATTGCTGTTTGATGAACCCACGGCACTGTTAGACCCTGATGCTCAGTTGGAGTTGGTCGCCCAGGTGCGAGATTTAGTCAAGGCAAGGGGCTTAGCTGCCCTGTGGGTAACCCATCGTCTAGAAGAACTAGATTATTGCGATGGGGCTTTTTTACTGGAAAATGGTAAGTTAGTCGATCGGGGTGATCCGCATCGATTGTGTCAAAGATTAATTAATGCAGGGAAATAGCGATGCTGTTTAGTGAGATCATCCAAAAATTGGGACCAGCGATATCCAGCCATAGCTCCCACTCCGACCCGGAAATCCAGGGTTTGTCGCCGATCGATCAACCCCAAGCTAGAACACTGAGCTATATTGAGAGCGCCAAATTTGCTAGTGCGATCGCCACCACCACAGTAGCTGCTCTGGTCATCCCCCAAAACGATGAAATCATTGCCGCCGCTAATGCCCATGGTCTAGCCTGGCTGGCTTCCTCGGAACCCCGCTTACTATTTGCCCAAGCGATCGGTCTGTTTTATCAGGAATTTAAACCCACGGCCAGTATTCACCCTAGCGCCGTGATCGACCCAGCGGTGCAACTTGGTCAAGATGTTTATATTGGCGCTCATGTAGTAATTCAAGGCCAAGTCAAAATTGGCGATCGAGCAGTGATTCATCCCAATGTGGTGATCTATCCCGATGTGGAAGTTGGCGCGGATACGGTCTTACATGCCAACTGCACTATTCATGAGCGGAGCCGGATTGGTCAGCGTTGTGTAATCAATAGTGGTACGGTCATTGGCGCTGAAGGTTTTGGCTTTGTGCCCACGGCGACCGGTTGGTTTAAGATGCCCCAGTCCGGCTATACCATCCTAGAAGATCAAGTAGAAGTGGGCTGTAATAGTGCGATCGATCGACCAGCGGTGGGAGAAACCCGGATTGGCCGCGATACCAAGTTAGATAATTTGGTACATATTGGGCATGGCTGTCAGATTGGTTCTAACTGTGCGATCGCTGCCCAAGTCGGTTTGGTCGGTGGGGTGACGATCGGTAATCAGGTGTTGATGGGTGGCCAGGTGGGGGTGGCGAATAAGGTGAATATTGGTGATCGATCGATGGTGTCGCCGAAGACGGGGATTCACAGTGATGTGGAGGCGGGGACGGTGGTGTCGGGCTATCCGGCGGTGCCGCATAAGGTGTGGCTAAAGACGGCGGCGATTATGAATCGGTTGCCGGAAATGTATCAGGCATTTAAAAAGCTGCAAAGTTAAACTGCTGCCTAGAAATACCTAACAGGACTCAAAACAAGCCACAAACTCATAATCCACAGCGATTTGTAATCTAGCATCCTCCTCTGTAATTCCAGAATCTAAATTGTAATCACTGCGATTTCTCATGTCCTGAGCATCAATTAACGATCGATGAAACCGACGTAATCGCTAATCATAAAGGAACACCTTCACGTCGAACATTAAGCAAGAAAGGGCTGTTTTCTTCCTGAAAACGTTGAGCAGAAATAAAAGCAAGAGAAATTACCGTATCATACTCCAAAGACAGATCTGCAATAAACTGACTTGTTCGATCGATCTCTTCCCGGTAACTAAAAGTTTTTTTTAGTACTACCAACACATCAATGTCCGAAGATTCTCGCGCATCTCCCTTTGCCTGGGAACCATAAAGAATTAATTCCTCTAAGTTTTCTTGATACTGTTCAGAAAACCACTGTTTAACTAGAGCAATAATTCGATCTAAATTTTGATTTTTCATTATTGATAATTTCTTGGGAATGCTGATACTGGAACAAGATTCGACAAAGGCTGTCTACAAATTTTCTGCATCAAACCGCGCTGGGGGGTAGGTATTGTCGATCGACTATATTATTTCAGAGTATCAGGGTCTATCCCTAGCTCTCGTAGCTTGGCAGCTAGTAAATTGGCTCTATTGGTCTCAGTTACAGCCCGTTGCTCAGCTCGAATTTCCTTTTCCTCCGATCGCAGATATCTGTCACCTCTCTCATCAAACCAAGA
>JAGVCD010000335.1 GCA_020059425.1 Chamaesiphon sp.
ATTTCTGGGCGGAATTATTCTGAGATATGGTGGTGATTTGCTGAAGTCACTGGGTCAATTTGGGCTCCAACGTTTGACTTCTACCCTGACGATCGCCGAAACCAACCCAGTTTATAGTGCGATGTGTTGGGAACTCGATCGCACTGGCAAAGTGCGCGATTTTAATGAACTGATTTATCTCATCGCCCCCTTAATTCCCACTGCCACCGAGTCCCCTGCTCTCCAAACCAAGTTGCAGCCCCGGAATGGCTGGGTGGGGGTCGGCTACCACGGCGCTTACTTTATTATTTATCGTCACGATTTTAAGGTGACTGATGTGCAAACGACACAGATGTTGTCCCTCTTGACCTTGCGTCCCTGGCAGACCCAAATGTTTGATTGGTTAAACGATTTAGAAAAATCCTACAGTCAACAAGCCCCTCTTACGATTCGGTTGTATGGTGCCAATAGTGCTATTGTCCGGACTCAAACCAAGCGCCAACGGGATACTCTGGCTCTTGATCCAGCATTGGAAAATGATTTATTTAGTGATGTAGATCGATTTTTAGCAAATCGTGATCTCTATAGCCAGCGCGGTATTCCCTGGCGGCGGGGCTATTTGTTTTATGGGCCACCGGGAACGGGTAAAACATCTTTGGTCCAGGCGATCGCTTCCCATTACGATCGACAATTAGTTTCCCTCACCCTCACGGATATGGACGATAGCGCCCTGCTGCGAGCTTGGTCCGAAATCAGTGCCAATTGCGTGATTGCCCTAGAAGATGTTGATAGCGTCTTTGAAGGACGCAAATCTCTAGGGAAATTGTCCTTTAGTGCTTTGCTAAATAGTTTAGATGGAGTTGGTGCCGTGGAAGGCAGTATCACCATCCTGACCACCAATCATCGCGAACGGCTCGATCCAGCTTTGATTCGTCCCGGTCGATGCGATCGAGAGTTTGAATTGGGCTATCTCACCCCAGCCAGCTGTGCCCGGATGTTCGATCGGTTTTTTGCCGATCCTGAATTAGCTCAACAAGTCGCCGCCAAATTGGGTGCTCAGCAAGTCGCCCCCGCCGTCTGGCAAAGTTATCTGCAACGTTACGACCAATCGGCTTTAGCCGCTGCCGACTGTGACTTTGCTCAATTAGCCATCGGCCAATAGCTGAAATCTCATCACAAGACCAGAAAGTTGATTAAAATGTGAACAGCATCCCGCCCTGGCCATGAGTAGCAACACCCTCCTAAATCAACCTGAAAAATTAGCAGCCAGACTGCAAGAGATTCCACCCGATCCAGGCGTGTACTTCATGCGGGACGATCGCGACCAGATTTTATACATCGGCAAGTCCAAAAAGCTGCGATCGCGCGTCAGATCATATTTTCGGGAGGCGCAGGATCTCTCGCCCCGCATTGCTTTGATGGTGCGCCAAGTTGTAGAAATAGAGTTTATCGTCACCGATACAGAGACGGAAGCGCTGGCACTAGAAGCGAATCTAATTAAACTTAATCAGCCGCATTTTAATGTTTTACTCAAAGACGATAAGAAGTACCCCTACGTTTTAGTCACCTGGTCTCAGGATTATCCCCGGATTTTTATTACCCGTAATCGTCGCTTGGGGAAAGGCCGTGATAAATATTATGGACCCTACACCGATTCTCGCTTGCTGCGAGAAACTTTGCACTTAGTGCGGCGGATTTTTCCAATGCGCCAGCGCCCCCAGCCGCTCTTTAAAGATCGCACTTGCTTAAATTATGATATTGGTCGTTGTCCTGGTGTTTGCCAAAAATTAGTCACCCCCGCCGACTATCGCCAGACGATCGAGAAAATCACAATGGTATTTCAGGGGCGCAGTAGCGAACTGATCGATACTTTAACTAAGCAAATGCATCAAGCTGCTGAGGATTTAAACTTTGAAACAGCAGCAGCATTGCGCGATCGAATTCAAGGCTTACATTCTCTCACCGCTGGCCAAAAAGTTTCCTTGCCAGATGATACCGTCAGTCGCGATGCCGTGGCCTTAGCCGCTAATGACCAGACTGCCAGCATTCAGCTCTTTCAAATTCGGGCTGGTAAATTGGTGGGTCGGTTGGGTTTCATTGCCAATGTGCCCGAGGTTTCCTCCGCAGCGGAGTTGGGATCTATTATCCAGCGGGTCTTAGAAGAACACTATCAGCAAGCTGATCCGGTAGAGATTCCTTTAGAAATCTTAGTACAGCACGATTTGCCTGAGGTCGAGATTCT
Organism: Chamaesiphon sp.; assembly: GCA_020059425.1. Next base: position 2,222 of record JAGVCD010000335.1, read on the forward strand.
AGCCAGTTACCTCAGCGACAAGAAAGGTCGGAAGGTATCGATCGTCTCTCCGCAGCGGCAGGGTAAAGCGGAATTAATTGAAATGGTCGAGCGCAATGCCGCCTTTGAGCTAGCCAGATTGGCACAGCATAGCGAGCGGGAAGCCGCCAGTATGCAAGATTTAGCCGCTATATTAGATCTTCCGGATCTACCTCACCGGATTGAAGGCTATGACATTTCCCACGTTCAGGGTTCCGACGCGGTGGGTTCTCAGGTGGTATTTATCGAAGGTTTACCGGCTAAACAGCATTATCGTCACTACAAAATCAAAAATCCCGATGTTCATATTGGAAGGTCAGATGATTATGCTAGCCATGCCGAGGTGATTGGCCGTCGTTTCCGTAAATATCAGGGCGGTGTGGACTTAGATAACTCCGACTTTCCGGATGTGGTGATGATTGATGGTGGCAAAGGCCAGCTTTCGGCAGTGGTAAAGGTGCTCACTGCGATGGAATTAATTGAACATGTGCGAGTGGTTAGTTTGGCTAAACAGCATGAAGAAATCTTTGTGCCCGGTGCTAGCCAAGCCCTGCCCACTGAGCCAGAGCAGCCCGGCGTGCAACTCCTGCGCCGCTTGCGGGATGAAGCCCACCGCTTTGCCGTCAGCTTCCACCGTCAACAGCGCAGTAAACGGATGACCAGGTCGTACTTGGATGATATTCCGGGACTGGGTGCCCAGAAACAAAAACAGCTCTTGGCGCATTTTCATTCGATCGACTATATCCGCGCTGCCGATACTCAAGCCCTGCAAAAAGTCCCTGGGGTTGGCGAAAACCTGGCTGAAGCGATTTACAGCTACTTTCACTAGCCTAATTGAGGCTTGATCATGCCGAGGATCGCAAAAATCCGTTAAATTAGAGAAATAGCGCGTGCGCTTTTACCTCCATCAGATTGCGAATTATGGCCCCTTCTTCGATCGCTGTCCGCGAACTTCCCTTGTTTCCCTTACCAGAAGTGGTGCTGTTTCCAGGACGGCCATTGCCGTTGCACATTTTTGAATTTCGCTATCGCATCATGATGCATACCATCATGGAAGCCGATCAGCGGTTTGGCATTTTGATGTGGGATCCCATCCGGGAAGAACCAGCCGTCGTTGGCTGCTGTGCCGAAATTATTCACTTCCAACGGCTACCAGATGATCGCATCAAGGTATTAACCCTTGGCCAGCAGCGCTTCCGTGTTTTAGATTATGTTCGGGAAAAGCCCTACCGGGTCGGCTTAGTAGAATGGATTGAAGATGCTCCCACCCAACAGGATCTCACCAGTTTATCCAGCAATGTCAGTGAACTATTACAAGATGTAGTGAATTTGTCGGCCAAACTTACGGATCAATCGATCGAACTCCCCGAAAATCTGCCCAGTTCGCCGATCGAACTTTCTTACTGGGTAGCCAGCAACTTATATGGAGTCGCCGCCGAACAACAAGCCCTACTCGAGATGCAAAATACTGGCGATCGACTAGAAAGAGAAGCCGAAATCCTCCTCTCCACCCGCAACCACCTAGCCGCCCGCACCGCCCTCAAAGATGTTTTAAGTTAATTTCTATAGACCTTGACTAACAGAAAAGGTATTTTCTTCCATTTATCGATCGTCCACCCGATTCTCGATCGCATCCTGTACATCCCGAGAAACATTACTAAAAAAGTTATAACCAGTCAGCTTCTCTACCTCCCGCACAGTCTTCCGATAAGCCCGCCAGGGATTGCCTTTGATGCCTTGGGTGTTCGGAATCACCACCGCGATTGCCCGAGTATTTTTATTCACTCCCTGCCCACCAGCACCCAACTTATCACTCACCAACACCACCTTCCAGGTATTAGTGGGGACTGGTTGACCACTCACTAGTTCGCGCTTCGCACCTTTTTCACCCACTCCACCTTGACCCTGCGGGCCAGCGATAATATATAGCTCTTTGCCCTGCCTAACCAATTGACGACAATAGTTTTCTAACTCTACCCATACCCCCCGATTATTATCGGGCGCTTGGGGAATCATGTTCGTCATCAAAAAAGTGGCAGAATTATCGATCGGACTACTACTGCGATCTTCCGAATTAGCCAAATGTCCTCGATCGAACCCGCTACCGCTGTAATCTTGTGGTCGGGTAGCTGACCAATCACTGGGTAAATCGGGATCAACCCGGAAATTGTTTTGGCGATGACTGGTACCCGGTGCTGCCAAGTTACTAGCCTGTAACTGCCAAGATACCCAATTCGGGAGCTTCTTACTACGCGAGTAAGACAAGGCATACTGCGGTTTCACCATGAGATAATTATCTGAGTTGCTCACGGCAGTGGTGGCGTTACTAGGGTTTCCCAGCAATAAATGAGGACTATTACTGAGCGAAATTTGATCTGGCTTCCAACAACCTATTAATAAACACAACCACGTAAACATAAGGCCATAACCTGTATATCGAAGAATTTGACGCAAAATAGGCACGGTGACGATCGCTGTTAGACTAATCAGCAAATTAGCATAAACTAGCCATTGAATAGCTAACTGACTTTCAAGTATTGATCAACTGCGCGGGGTAAAAATTAGATGGCCGATCGACTGTGGAAATATATTACTCCCGGCATTCCCGATGACCTATTTGAGCAACTTCCTGGCATTCCGATGACCCAGCGAGAGGTCAGGTTACTAATGATTGCTGCCCTTAAACTAGAAATAGATTCTACTGTCTGGGACATTGGGGCAGGAACTGGGACTATTCCGGTGGAAACCGGCTTGCTCTGTACTCAAGGCCAGATTATTGCGATCGAACGGGATGCAGAAGTTGCTGGCTTAATTCGTCACAACTGTGATTTGTTCGGAGTCACCAATGTCCAGATTATTGAAGGTAGCGCCCCCGAATGCTTAGCCAATATTGCCGAACATCCCCACCGGGTTTGTATCGAAGGTGGTCGATCGATCTCAGCCATCTTGGAAGCAGTTTGGCCACTCCTCGACTCCCAAGGCCGAGTAGTAGTCACAGCCAGCAATTTAGAAAACCTGTATGCCGTTTTGGATAGTTTTACGAAGCTTCATGGCCGGAATGTAGAAGTAGTGCAAGCGGCCATCAATCGTCTCGAAACCAGAGGTATGAATCGTAGCTTAGTGGCCGTGGATCCCATTTTTATCCTCAGTGCCCAAAAACTAGATTCTTGACTAGCTGAATTAACATTTTCAACTACCGGATCAGCATACTGCTAAAATTGGGGCTGTTAGAGATTTTGGTATCTGATTATATGAACATTCAACGCCGTTCTTTTTTAACCTATTTGGGTGTGGGCTGGGCAGCTAGCTGTTTTCCGTTAGTATTATCGGCCTGTAGTAATGACGGTAAAACTGAAGACAAAAAATCTGCTGTTGATGCTGCCGACCCATCGGCAAAAGCCAACGCTGCCTCTGCTACCGACGTTGCCGCTGCGGGTGGTTTCAAATCAGTAGGCACTGTCGCTCAACTGGATAAAGCTGGTAGTGTGGGGGTCGATAAAAAAGTAATAGTAATCCGCGATCCAGCCAACAAAGCTAAATTAATTGCCGTGAACCCCACTTGTACCCATGAAGGTTGCATCGTGAAATGGGAAGCTGCCGATAAGAAATTTGAATGTCCTTGTCATGCGGCTTCTTTTGCCGCCGATGGGAAGGTCAAGAGCGGCCCCGCACCTACCGCCCTCACTACTTACAGTGCCAAGATCGCAGGAGGTAAAGTCCTGGTGAAAATGGCTTAATCATTATGGTCTGGGTCTTAAATCGATTGCTTAGCATCAGGATCATTCAACTGGTAGCCTTTGCCGTAGACCGTATAGATGAGTTCTAACTGTCCCGGCAAAGTCAACTTGCGGCGCAGTAATCTCATTAAAGCTGCTAGCACATTGCTATTTGGAGTATTCAGATGGTTTCCCCATAAATGTTCGTTAATCTGTTGATGAGTCACTAATTTACCAGCGTTTTTCATAAGATAAGCTAGTAGTTGTGTCTCCTTCTCCGACAATTCGATCGTTTGATCTGACCAATAAGCCAGCTGACTATCCGGATCTAAAATCAATTGACCCACTTGCAATTTAGGAGACCCTAAATGGCTAACTGTGCCCAGATTCTCCACTTCTTCTGCTCGACCGCGCCGCAAAAGAGCTCTAATTCTGGCCAACAGCTCCCGCAGCTCAAAAGGTTTGACCAAATAATCATCTGCCCCGGCATCTAACCCCAGCACTCGATCGTCTAGAGTATCTTGCGCTGTTAAAAACAACACTGGCTTGGCATTACCAGCAGCCCTCAACCCTTGGCATATTTCAATACCAGTGACGATCGGCAGCACCCAATCGAGGATATACAGGTCATAAGGCTGAGTAGTCGCCAGTTGCTGGCCAGTCCAGCCATCAGTCGCTACATCAACGTCATAGCCCTCTTGCCGTAGAATACGGCTGAGAGGTTTAGTCAGTTCAATTTCGTCATCTACCAACAAAATATCCATGTCCAGTCAGCAATTTGTGGGATTGTTTATGCCAAATTAACAATAAGGTCAGGTTCTCCGGGTATTATACTGGTGACTATATCTCACAAGGTAGTAGCCGGATACTTACAATGTAAATCTGTACTTTTGAGCTAGAACATCATTCAGCTCTTGATTACTTCGTACTACAAATTAAATCTAAATACTTCATAGATTAAATTTAAAAATGTTGAGTATACTTTTCTTTCGTTGAGGCCAATCAGCCAGTCATGCAACCAGCAATTCCATTAGGAACACTGCTTCAAAAGCGTTATCGTGTTACCAAAATTCTTGGTCAAGGGGGATTCGGTCGCACCTACTTAGCGCAGGATACCGCCTGTTTCGATGAGCTGTGCGTGCTGAAAGAATTCACTCCCAATGAACGGGGACGAGACTCTCTTAAAAAAGCTCGGGAGCTATTTGGACGAGAAGCCAAGACTCTGCATCGGATTAGCCATCCGCAAATTCCTAGTTTCCGGGCTAATTTTGAAGAAGCAAAACGATTATTCTTGGTGCAAGAATATGCTGAAGGAAAAACATATGCCAAAATTCTAGGCGAAAGAATTAGGGAATCCAAGACTTTTAGCGAAGAAGAAGCCATAAATTTTCTGTATCAGATGTTGCCTATTCTTACAAATATTCACAATCAAGGTATCATTCATCGTGATATTTCCCCTGACAATATTATTTTGCGGGAGTCTGACCAACTGCCCGTTTTAATTGACTTTGGAGTAGTCAAAGCAGGGGTAAAAGACTTAGAAGCTGCTGGGGGTGAAATTGGTCAGCAGGGTACTACGGTCGGCAAGGCCGGTTACGCACCTAATGAACAATTGCAAACAGGTGAAGCTTATGCCAATAGTGATTTATACGCCTTAGCTGTGACCGTGGTCGTGATGATGACTGGCCGCAAACCAGAAAGTCTGATTGATAAGTCCACAATGACTTGGAAATGGCAGCAGCTGCTTCCCACCATTAGCCCTTGGTTTGCCAAAGTGTTAATGCGGATGATGAGCTACCGTCCCAATAATCGTTATCAATCAGCTAAAGAGGTCAGTCAAGCGCTCCGGGCTGTAGAGGATGTCATTGGAAGCGCCTCTGGTTTTGCGGCTGACCATGTGGCTCCTTCCACTGGTGGACAATCTAGCAATAAATCTTTTGCAAAATCCTCTGGCAACAAATACAAAAAATATACCTCCAAATATCGACAACGGAGCCAGTTATGGACTAATCCTTGGGTCTTATCAGTAGGTAGTGGTACTTTTCTGTTGGCTCTTTTTATGATATTCAAGAGCTTCTTTCTGCCTGGATCTGACGTGGAGGTAGCACCCAAGCCTGTCCCGCCCAGTGTCGGTAGTTCGGTCAA